>JACPVK010000377.1 GCA_016191795.1 Gammaproteobacteria bacterium | reverse complement strand
CGTCGGCACATTACCATCTTTTGCACGAATCAGGCCCTGTACCGTACCCAGTGCGCAAATCTTGCCACGACTGATCATGGTTTGTTCAATGAATACCCATTTTTCATCCCAGTACACAATGCGTGTCTGCAATTCAAATGCCTGAAATAATTTCAACGGGCGGCGATAGCGCATGTGTACTGTGCCGACCACGGGCAGCCATCTGCTTTTCCGTGCCAGGGTGAACAGGCCGATACGTGTCATTAAATCAATGCGGCCCAGATCCATAATGCTGAGATAGCGGCCATTATTCATGTGCCGGTTTAAATCCAGGTCATTCGGTAAAACACGAAAACGTAATATCGACGTGTCCAGAGTGGCCATACGCGGCTTGAACAGGGCGCGAATAAAAACAATCAGAAATCGCAGGTAGAGATTCACTACTTTGCATTCTCCAGACTATTACGATTGAAATCATTATCGGTGTAGCCATTTTTGAATTTGTAATTTCTCCAGGTTAGCAGGGTAGACTTACCTGTTTGGTGATTCTCCATATGCATAGAGTCGGCACGCCAGAATTTATCGAGATATTGTTTGTAATCGCTGTAAATCAGGGTTTTCAGTAAATCATTTTTTCGATCGTAGAATACGATCTTTTCCGGGCGATATTCTTTTTTGTTGATCCAGGCCACCTGGCGAACATAGCCGGAATTTTCATATACCGGGTAACGTTCAACGACAAAACAATCAATACCTTCGAGTGTTTCGTCCTTCAGGTATTTGTAGGTGTATTTATCGACTTCCTGCGAGGCAATATCTTCGTAGGCAAATTCACTGCCCATGAACGGGCCGGATTTGTTTTTGGAGGCAATGCGTTTGACGCGCTTTAATTCCGGCAGATACAGCCATTGTTCGTCGGCCTCTTTAACATGCGAGAAGGTCAGAAATGCCGTGCCTTTTACATCGGGCGGTTCATCGAAAATAGACAGGCTCTTGTCGCCATCGCCACTCACTTCCAGTGTGCGTACGCGTACCTGGCGTGTGCTGGTATCACCCTGCTTGTTGCGCAACTCCATGGTGAGCTCGGCTCGGGAGTCGATATATCCGGTATCGCGTTTGTCCGCTTCGGTGGCAATTTCCAGGCCTTTTTCTTCCACTGATTGTGCCATGGTAATTGATGAGGCGCCCAGTACCAGGCATGCCAGTAATATGTTGGTAAATGTTTTCATATGTGTACCTCTTCTTTGTGGGCCTGCTCTACGGTTCGGTGATCAAACATCATGATTAACGGCGGTAACATCATGAAATCCAGTGCTAATGCAATGGCGATAATCATACTGGTCATTAAACCCATGCTGGCGTTCAGTTCAAAGGCCGACAATGACAATATCATGAAGCCGGCAATTAATATGGCCGACGTCACCCACATGGCAACGCCTACATGGCGAAAGGCATAACGCACGGCATCCATGCTGTCTAAATCCTTTTCGTGGCGAGCACGCATATATTTGCTAATAAAATGGACAGTGTCATCGACGACTATACCCAGTGTCATGGCGGTGACTATTGATAGCGCCAGTCCTATTTCACCGACAAAAATGGCCCAGATACCAAAGGCTATGGCTGCCGGTAAAATATTCGGTATCAAGCTGATAATGCCGTATTTGAATGAACGCAAAGAAAAAATCAGCACGCCTGATATCAGTACCAGCGCAATAGTCGTGCCGGTAAGCATAGACTGGATGTTACGCATACCAATGTGCGAGAACATCACAGCCGGGCTGGCGCCGTCGGTAACCATATTGGGTGTGTTCTGTTTTAGCCAGGTATTGGCGCGCTCTTCCAGTGCAAGTATTTGACTGGATGATATGGTTTTGAGAATCACACTCATACGTGTGCTGCGTTTGTCGAGATCGATCTGGTTGTTCAGGTCAAGACCATAAGGTAATGACATTTCATAAAGTAATAAATACTGTGCAGCCAGCTTGTTGTTCTCCGGCAATTTATACCAGGCCAGGTCATCACCGTGCATATTGCGGTTAAGACGCTTGAAAGTGTCGGTAATACTGGTGACATGCAGGACTTCGGGTTGTTCACGATACCAGTTGGCGAAATCTTCCACCTGCTGTAAAAATTTCGGATCACTCACCTGTTGGGTGGCGCCGCTATCCAGCGAGTAATCAATGGTGTAGGTACCGGTGAGATATTTGGTTGCATAATCGGTATCCACTCTGAACTCGACTGATTCGTCAAAGTAATTAACGAACACATCATTGAGCTGGTTTTTGGGAACCCACATCACCAGCAATATACTGACAAGAGCAAATACCGGCAAAATAATTTTACGTTTTTCGACGACCCAGCTTCCAAAATGTCGCATCGGCTCAGTACCCATCACGAAATGCCTGGCTTTAACCGGCAGGACATACATGATGGCCGGCAGGAAGCTGATGGTAAATATGTAAGAAGCAACGACGCCAAAAGCTGAAATATTTCCCAGATCGCGGAACGGCGGTGCATCACTGGCATTCATGCTGAGAAAACCCAGTGCGGTGGTTAAACTGGTCAGAAAAATCGGCGTGGCATTGACGCGCATGCTTTCGACAATGGCATCGTGTTTACTCATGCCCTTGTGCATTTCCTGCACTACGGTTACCAGTAAATGTATGGCGCCGGCAATGGCTACGGTGAGAATAATGATCGGTGCGGAGGCAGAAGGAGGTGTTAGCTTGATATCTAACCAGCCGGCAACACCCATGCCCGCCATGATGGAAAACAAAACAATTAATACCGTGGCAGCCGTGCCACTGATACTGCGTAACAAAATATACGTTACGAGGATAATGGCTAAAAAAGCCAATGGTACCAGTGTCATACCATCTCGCTGACTGGCTTCCGGAAACGCCTGGTTCATCATCATCATGCCCACCAGTCGAATTTCAATATTCGGATGTTTTTGCAGCATCTCGGTGCGCATGGCTCTGACAAAATCAACCACTTCCGGTGTTTCCTTCATTTGATCTACACCGGGTAATTGCACTACTACATTTACGCCGGTGTAAGCCGTATCTTTTGAAATCAATCGATTAATCAGCATGGGTTCAGTGAGCGCAACGTCCTTGATATATTGCAGATCTTCCTCGCTGAGCGTTTCCGGATCGGGCACCAGATCATCAACAATCAAATCATCCTCGTCGGCGCTGGTATGCTGGAAGTTGGTAATGGAGTCAACACGAATGGAATAAGGGATTTGCCAGCTGGCTTTGGTAATGTCACGTACTGCGGTGAGCGTTTCGGGTGTAAACACCTTGCCGTCTTTAGGTGTAATGACAAACAAAACATTGTCATTTTTAGTATAGGTGTTTTGCAGGTTTTCAAATGCCAGTAATTGCGGATTTTCCTTGCTGAAAAACACCCGGTAATCATTGGTAAAGTGCAATCGTGGCAGGCCAGCTGCCAGAAGTGCGACCAGTAGCAGGGTGGCGACTACCACAGCGTATTTCCATCTTAACAGCCATTCTGTGTAGCGAATGATCATTTGTTTTCTCCCTCAGGTGTTGTTATTTATCTGGTTTATTTCATCGGCAAACAGGGTAATTTGTAAGGTGTCACGCAGGGCGTAGATATCCATCTCGCTGCTCAATGGGCGCCAGTTGTAGCTATCGAGCAATTTGTGACTGTTGATCCACAGCATATCGAGCGGTGCACTCAGGCCCAGCCGGGAAAAAGGAATATCGGATAAATGTAATAACTGGCTGCCGTAACCAATCGACCACAGCCCGAGAAAAATGCCATCGGGTACATGTTGCGTATTCGGTGGAATGTCACCATCGCGCATGGCATCGCGAATGATGTCGAGCACAATGCCGGTGATACGTTGTTCCAGTTGCAGAATTTCGTTTTGTTTCTCAGCAGAAATTTTCTGGCGAATGCCAGGGGCCTTGATGGTTTGCATGTTTTGCACTTCCTGTGGAAACAACAATGAATACAGCGCATGTGCCAGGCCAACAGCGGCCATACGTTCACGATGATTGCCCTGCCAGTTCGCTGCGCGCTCGAACATTTCAATCATGCGCGACATACAGCGGCAGCTGAGCGCGCCCACCACGTCTTCCTTGCTGCTGAAATGGTTGTAAACCGTACCCTTGGAGTACTCGATAGCGGTGGCGACTCGTTCCATGGTCAAATGCTCCCAGCCTTCGTTATTGATAATGTCCCGCGCGGCATCGAGTATCCGTTGTTCCCGCTCGAAGCGTTCGCGTTGTTTTCGATTGAGGGTATTCATGTGGCGGGTAAAATATGACGCAACGTCAAATCTTGTCAATACGTTCATTAATCAGACGGTCATCATATTTTATGGGTGATTGACCCGGCGGGATAAGGGACTTACTGTAGCCCCCTGTTTTTTCTGGATAAATCGGGCGGTTATTAGCGTGACTTCATTTCAGGAACTGGCCTGTGCGGCGGGCGACATCCCGACCAGTGGCAGCATCAAATCCGATACCGGTGACTTTCTGGTCGATGAAATCATGCCGGTACAGCCTGCCGGCGAAGGCGAACATTTGTGGATGCATATCCGCAAAACGTCCAACAATACCGACTGGGTTGCCAGACAGCTGGCGCTCTGGGCCCAGGTTAAACCCATGGATGTGGGCTATGCCGGATTAAAAGACCGGCACGGAGTTACCAGCCAGTGGTACAGCATTCACTTGCCGGGCAAGCCGGATCCGGATGTGGCGGCATTACAAATCGAAGGTGTCGAATTACTACAACACCGGCGTCACAACCGCAAACTCAAGCGCGGGACGCTCGCGGGAAATCGTTTTGATATCACGGTGCGTGAATTAAAAGGTGATATCAGTGGCTTGCAGGCGCGACTGCAAACGGTGCAACAACAGGGCGTGCCCAATTATTTTGGGGAGCAGCGTTTTGGTCACAGCCTGTCAAACCTGGCGGCGGCCGAGCGCATGTTTAATGGTGAGCGCGTACGCCAGCATGAGCGCGGTTTATTTTTATCGGCTGCGCGTTCCTGGATATTCAACCAGGTATTGAGCCAGCGTGTGCGTGCTCAAAACTGGAATACGCACCTGCCGGGCGATGTATTCATGCTCGATGGCCGCAGCGCCTGTTTCGCCGATGATAACAGTGCGGAAATAGAATCGAGATTGAAATCACTGGACATACATCCAACAGGCCCATTGTGGGGGCGCGGTACCAGCATGGCACAGGCGGATTGTTTGCAGCTGGAGAATGCCATTGCGCAACAGTTTCCCGTCTTTTGTAGCGGGCTGGAAAAAGCCGGTATGGATCAGGAACGTCGCGCCTTGCGTTTGCGGGTAAAAGATTTGCAATGGCGCATTGATAACGATGTGCTGCAGCTGTCGTTTGCTTTGCCGGCGGGCAGTTATGCCACGATGGTGTTGCGTGAGATTATTAATGGCTAGATATTGTGATAAGTAGATAATTTTCTTTAAGGTGAAAGCGTTGCCCTGAAGGGCAACCCACAAAATATAGCCAGCATTTGTGGGTCAGCCTTCAGGCTGACGCTTTTTACTACCGTTTGGTACAAGCCATAATACTCAAATAATGAAATCAAAAAAATCCACATCAACTCCTCGTCATGGCCTGGCGCGCATATTATCCAAACAGGGTTTGGCATCGCGCACCCAGGCTGCTGAGTGGATACGGCAAGGGCGAGTGAGCGTGAATGGTCAGGTGGTATGCGATCCGGAATTTCCCGTGCAGACGGGTGTTGATGTGGTATCCGTAGCCGGTCAGGTCACTGGATCGGTGGAGCGGATAGTGTTGATGCTGAACAAACCGCGTGGTTTAGTCACCACAACTAAAGACGAGCAAGATCGTGAAACAGTATACAGTTGTTTTGCAGGCGCAGAATTACCGTGGATTGCACCCGTCGGGCGCCTGGATAAAGCCAGCGAAGGTTTGTTGTTATTCACCAACGATCCGCAATGGGCAGCCAGTATAACCAGCCCGGAAACCGGGCCAGACAAAACCTATCACGTGCAAATAAATGCCATACCGGATGAAGCTGATTTGCAGACCATGCTACGTGGCGTGAATATGGACGGTGAGATGTTAAGTGCCAAAGCCGTCAAAATACTACGCAGCGGCGAAAAGAATGCCTGGCTGGAAATAGTTCTGGACGAAGGCAAAAACCGCCAGATTCGTCGTTTGTTGAGTGGTTTTGATTATGAAGTATTGCGCCTGATTAGAGTGGCCATAGGCTCGTTACAGTTGGGCGATCTGGCGAAAGGGCAGTGGCGGGTGTTGAGTGCTTTGGAATTGTCAGAGCTGCAGTCAGGTAAGAAAACAGATAAGTCCGCAAATGCACGCAAATAAACGCAAATGTTTTTATAGTTATTTTCTATTGTGGGTCGGCCTTCAGGCTGACGCTTTATTATTTTAGTTGCACAAAGACGTCAGCCTGAAGGCCGACCCACAAATGTGGAAATTAAAATAGTTCATTTGCGTTCATTCCGCTTTTATTTGCGTTAGTCTTTTGATTCGTCTTTATCTTTAAAAATATCAACCGGAGTCATGAGTAGTGGGCCAGTACAAAATTATCATTCCGGAAGAAGAAATCGAGTTCAGCGCCATTCGCGCCCAGGGCAGTGGCGGGCAGAATGTTAACAAGGTTTCCAATGCGGTGCATTTGCGGTTTGATATCCGTGCTTCGTCCCTGTCTGAGCTTAACAAGCAGCGTTTACTGGCATACAGCGATCAGCGCATCAACAGTGAGGGTGTCATTGTCATCAAGGCGCAACAGCATCGCAGTCTGGAGAAGAATCGAGCCGAAGCAGTTGAGCGTTTACACGAATTGATTCAGCAGGCAACAACTGTTCAAAAAGCCCGTCGCGCGACCAAACCATCTCGCAGTGTAAAAGCGAAACGCGTTGATAGTAAAACTAAACGTGGACGCACTAAAAACCTGCGCGGCAAGGTTGATGACCAATAGGGGAACATCTGATTAAGTCTGGCAGGATGGCTAAACGTAGTGCATCCACCCTGCGTTGAAATATTTTGACTTAATCAGTTCGCGTAGGATGTGCTGGTAACGGGTGCTGATCATGTTTGTGTAAAAAACTCAAAGAGTTGCTCTGTGCCTCTGTGCCTCTGTGTCAAATCTTTTCTACAGCAGCAATATATCCCGTTGTTTACCACATTAAATCATCCGGCACCTTGTAATCTGCATAAGGATCATTGGCATCGGATGTTTGCTGCTCATCGGTAAATAACACAATATATCCGGCATTGCGTTGCTGGATTTTCTCGGCAATGGCTTTGGGTACCAGCTCGATTTTTTCTTCCAGGCAGACAATACCAGTCTTGCCCTGGATAATTTGTTTTCTCAGTTCTTCATTCACATAAATAGTTTTGACTTTTTTATCATGTTCAAAATTGTAGGCGATGTCGCAACCCGAATCGCGTTTGATGTGATGGCTGCTTATTAGTTGCCTGATTTCAGCTGTAGCGGCTTTTTGTCGCGCCTGTTCTTCTTTCTGTTTGTTGAATTCGCGGGCCTGGTTGGCTTTTTCATTGGCGATTTGTTGCGCCTTGAGTGCGGTGTCGGTTATGGCCGTTGTACCTTTGGGCGCACGTTGCTGCTTGTTTTGTTTGTTTTTGTCGCTGTTGGCTTTGAGAACTTGCTGTTTGGTGACCAGACCGGCTTTAAGAAGCTGGTCCTGAAACGGATTGCTCATGCTGTGTATCTCGTGATTTTATACGTGTGGCTATGATAGTGGCGGGTAAGGGCGTTGTCGATATAGATGTGTGTATAGCCTGACATTTATCACGCTATGGCTAATATGGACAGGCGTTGAAGATAGCGGCGGTCTATATGGACGCGGACCTTGAGCAGCAAGGCCCGCGCCAGCAGATGTTGAATGCTCCTGAGCTCAGCTTAGCCCAGTTCAGATGTGCAATGCGGGCAACGCGTGGCTTTGATCGCAATGCTTGAATAACAACGTGGGCATTCCCTGGTGGTTGGTGCGGCAGCGGGCCCTTCTTTTTCCTGTTGCAGCTTGTTAAGGCCCTTTATCATCATGAAAACCGCAAAGGCAACAATAAGAAAGCCGATAACAGCATTCAGGAACAGACCATATCTAATGTTAACAGCGCCTGCAGATTGGGCTGCTGCCAGGGTGGGGTAAGGACCCGCTGTTGCACCTTCTTTCAATGTGAAAAACAAATCGGAGAAATCAACGCCGCCGAGTATCAGGCCAAGTGGTGGCATCATGACATCTGAAACCAGGCTTGTCACAATAGTACCGAAGGCGCCACCGATAATGATACCGACGGCCATATCAACAACATTGCCTCGCATCGCAAACTTTTTAAATTCGTTTAACATTTTTATGTCTCCTGATTGTGTTTATTAATCGGTATGTGTTGTTTGGTGTCTGCATTCATGCCGACGTTAACCGCATATCAATATAGCAAGAAATAACGAGAACGGCTGATGGTGCATAACATGCAGAAATCAGGGGCATATTACACTTGTTTGTCGCCCTGGATTGTTAAAGATTGTTAAGGAGTCTCTGAACAAGTATAAACACAAATAATTCAGCGTCATTCCCGAATGCTTTTGTCGGGAATCTCAGCGATATTTCACGGAGATTCCCGACAAAAGCATTCGGGAATGACCAAAGAAATAGTATTGTATGACTTAATCAGAGGGTCCTTAAGGCTTTTGCGATTGTTAAGAATTGTTAAGGTTAAGGTGTTTGTCTTGTTTCATGCCGCTAATGTCATTAATCTGCGTCCCGTAGAGGTCAGGGACCAAGCCGTGGCCAGACAGATTAACAATTACATGACTGGAGAATAAAATGAATAAGTATATGAGTTTAACCCCGTTAATTTCCCTGTTGCTGGTGAGCAATAGCCTTAAGGTCCAGGCGGCCGATGATACAGGCGGTCTCTATTTCTCACCCATGCTGTCATATATCAAGTCAGATAATGATCGTCAGGCCGATGATGATTTTGGACTGATGCTGGGTTTTGGCAAGCAGTTAAGTGATAAATGGAATGTCGAAGCGAGCGCT
>JACPVK010000376.1 GCA_016191795.1 Gammaproteobacteria bacterium | reverse complement strand
CAGTAAATGGCATTTCCTGGCAAGATATTAAGCAAGGGCTTAAACGCTAGGATGCCAGAATTATTATTTCATCCAGATATCGCAATAGAAATTAAAGCCTCGTTCAATTGGTATGAAGATCAAGCTCAAGGGCTGGGTGCTGACTTCATAAATGAATTAGAGGCGGCTTATCAAGCTATATTGGAACTTCCAAAAACCTGGCCTAAATTCAAGAAGCGTTCACGCAGATTCTTGCTCAGCAAATTCCCGTTCTCAGTTATCTATTACCCCAGTGAAACTCATATTTTCATTGTCGCAGTCATGCACAATAGCAGAAAGCCTGACTACTGGATCAAACGCACCTAATACACTGCGATGAAAACCCAAAGTGTCAGCCGTGCAGGGCGGGTGAAACCCGCGCGTAATTAAATATTACCCATCAAAACAATCACAATCATATAAAACAAGGATGTAACCATGCCGCATTACCGGCGCGCCTATGTGGCAGGTGGGCAATATTTCTTTACGGGGGTGACTGAACGCCGTCAACGCAACCTGATATCCGTTCTGTTGATATCCATTCTGTAAGGTTATGGATATAAAGTTTCCGTATGATTGATTTGCCGGGTTGTGTTTTTGGCGATGGAATTGGCGGGCTTCTCCCGCCCTACAACTTAAGAACAAATCGTGTATGAGCCGTCATTCCTGCATGCTTCTGGCAGGAACATGCACGCAAATAAAAGAAGTATATTTTGTTTTTATTTGCGTTTTCTATTTCTTTAAATGTTGGTCGCGGGCATGGCCCGCTCCTACAAGCGCCATTCGAGCCTGATCCCTGGATTCCGCAACAAATCCTTCATCCTCGTTTCATTTTTCATTCACACAACCGGTGCACAGTATTTACACCAATTCTACAACCGTAACGTGAATGAGGAATATCCAGATGAAACAAAACAAAATCCTTGCCTGTGCTATTGCAGCAACGCTCGGTGTAACCGGCAGCGCATTGGCTGACAGCAATCACCATGAAGGTCCATTCAAATTCAAACCCATCGCAGAATCTGCCTACAACGCCACCTGGAATCCCCTGGCACCCTGGTTAATTCCTGAAGGTTTTACACAAACTGTCGTATCAGATGAATCGGATCTGAACATTTATGACAACGGCCGTGATGACTGGAACGACATGAATACTGTTAACGAAACCGGCAAACACGCTGGCCGTTATATGTACCGCACACACGAAGTGCGCGCCGGCAGCACCTATGTTGAAGGTGGCGCGGTTTCCGTAGTTGATTTAAAAACCGGCAATGCCCGCGTGATTGCGCAAGACCCAAGCTGGACGGCACTGGATGGCATCTACTGGACACCCTGGGGCACGGTATTGTTTGCCGAAGAAACCACTAACGGCCGTTTGCTGGAACTGGTACTCGACGAACATGACAAAATGTCAGGTGTTGCGGTTGAACGTCCCGCTGTTGGTTTACTGGCACACGAAGGCATCGAAATTGATCGCGAAGGCAACGTCTACGTTGTTGACGAATTTCGTGGCCAGACTTCCGGTTACGGCGGTGGCATTTATAAATTCGTACCCGACCATTTCGGCGATCTGACTTCCGGCAAACTCTATGCGCTCAAAGTGACCGGCGATGACGGCGTTGGCCAGGGCGAATGGGTCGGCCCGATTGATCCGCTGAATGCTGCACTGGCTGGCACGGCAGCAGGCGGCACCGGTTATCAGCGTCCGGAAGATCTGCAAATTATCGGCAGCACCCTGTATGTCGCCGTGACCGAAGGTATTGGTTACGCCGGCCGTGTTCTGTCCATCGACCTAAACAGCATGGAAGTCAGCAACTATGTCAAACCCGGCATGAATGCCCCGGTTGAAAACAAGGCGGCCGGCATCACCGGTTTTGCCAAGGTTGACAATCTGGCTGCCACAACCGATGGCAAACTGGTGATGATTGAAGACAACGTTCCATCGGATATCTGGGTTGCAACCGAAGCCCATGACCGTGATGGCGTGGCTGAAGGCATCGAACTGTTTGCCTCACTGACTGACCCGGAAGCTGAAGGCACCGGTATTTACTTCGGTAAAGATCCGCGCACACTGTTCGTGAATGTCCAGCATTCTGCGGCATCCGACGGCGACGGCACCTGGGCAATCACCAAAAACACGACCGATCGCAAAGATGGAAAACGTGATCACGATTAATCATGATCACTGAGGCTAGTGACGGACAGACTGGCATTGGAATAAAACTATAATCGCTTTCGTATTGTATTCAGGGTGGCTACGGCCACCCTTTTTTTTGCCCATGATTTAGCATTTGGCGTTAATATCCCGTTACCTGCAACCATGTAAATCGGGTATAAAAGACATCCCGGACAACTCATCTTAATTCAGGCACCACTGATCATGATATGGAAATTTTTCAATGCGTATTAAACGACAGTTTTTAACAAGAACATTTCTTTTCGCCTTTCTTTCTCTGAATGCCAGCGCCCTGTTAGCGGCTGATTTCACGATACACATTAAAGAAAAAGGTAGCGGCTCGCCCGTGGCAGGCGCTGTCATTGTTCTGGATGAATCTGAAACCTATAGCGAGACGGATCAATCAGGACATGCCATCTTCAGTAATACAACACCTCAACGCATCAAAATTCTGGCCACCGGTTTTGAGACGCTGGAACAGGAAGTCGCGCCCGAAGAACAGAATGTGACGATCTATCTTGAGCCTCTGGAAATGCAAGGCACCGGTATTGAAGTCACGGCTGAACGTATCGAGGAAAAAGCCTCCAAGATTTCACTCACCCGTGAAGAATTAACGCAAATGGCCGGCAGTCATGGCGATCCGCTCAAGGCCATTACAGCCTTGCCCGGCATCATTCCTGCCGGCGAAGAAAGCACACGGGTTTATATGCGCGGCAGTAATACCGATGAAAACATCATCTGGGTGAATCGCGCACCGGTTGGTTATCTTTATCATCTGGGCGGGTTTCAATCGACCATACACCCGGCACTGATAGAAGATATTAATGTTTTTCTCGGCGGCTTCCCTGTGGAATATGGTAATGCACTGGGCGGCGTCATCGACGCCAAACTTCGGCCACCAAAAAATGATCGTAAACATTATTATTTTGATATCTCCACCATCGCCTCATCATTTTTGATCGAAGGCCCGGTAGACGAACCCGGTGGTGACAGCTATTTTGTCGCCGGCCGTCGCAGTTATATCGATTTGCTTTTTTCACCGGATGAATTTAACAAACAGTTTCAGGATGACGAAATAGAGGACCCTGACCAGTTTACACTGGTACCGCGCTTTTATGATTTTCAGGCTTTACACAGACATAAGCTTGATAAGGGACATCTGGATACCTATATCTTTGCAGCCAGTGACGAAGCCGCACTGGATGTTCGCGGCTCGGCCGCATCCGATCCGCAACTGGCCGGTGCGCTGAATCAAAAGCAGGCTTATGTCACAACCGGTGTTACCTGGCAGCAAATATTAAACAGTGACTGGGAACAGTTCATGACACTGGCTTATTACCACAATGAAACTTCATTTCGACTGGGACGAGATGTCAATGGCAATCCCTATTTTGCCGAAATAGAGGCCAATTCAATATTTTGGCAACCGGAGCTGTTGTATCGGCTTTCAGATAAAGATCAGCTGACTGTTGGTTTTAGCTCGGTTTATACCCGCGCACCTGTCGATTTAAACATCAGTCGCCCGCCCGACGAAGACGATATTTATTTTGACTTTACCGGCCAGCCAAAATTTACTCTGAAAAAGAATCTGTATATTCGTGAACTCAGCCCATACGTTAAATACCGCACACCATTGACCAGCAAGTTAACAACTATTGTCGGCGTGAATTACAGTAATCTTTCTGTTAGCGGCGGCTATAGCCAGCAGGAACTATCGCCACGGGCATCACTGGAATACACCGCAACCGACAACACATTACTAACAGCCAGCTGGGGACGATTCATACAAACACCCAATGGCACGGAAATAGTAGAAACGTTTGGTAACCCGGGGCTTGAGGTGACGGAAGCGGAACACCGCATTCTGGGAATTCAGTACAAATTTAATCCGCTATACAGCATTAAAACCGAAATTTATCACAAGCCCATGAAAAACCTGGTGGTGAGTATTGATAGCAACCCGCCGCCTGCTAACTATGCAAATGAAGGCACCGGTGAAGCATACGGTATAGATATTTTTATCAAGCGCGAACCCAAAGACCGCAAGATGGGCTGGCTGGGACTGTCGTATGCCAAATCAGAACGCACCAATGAAATTACCCATATCACGCGTGAATTTTCCGGGGATCAGCCGCTCACATTAACAGCACTCTGGGCTCAGCCTTTTGGTGGCGACTGGAAACGCTGGGACTGGAGCGTCAAGGCGGAGATTCATTCCGGTACACCCTATACCGAAGTTACCGGAAGGCACAAGGAAGACCCACTGGACCCCACCAGCCGCTGGATACCGGAATTTGGTACACACAATGACGCCAGAACGCCCACGTATTACAAAATAGACCTGCGTATTGCCAAAGAAGTATTAATGAATACCGGTAAATTAAAACTCTATCTCGATATTCAAAATGTTACCTTCGCCAAAAATATTGTCGAGTATGATTACGGCAACGAATATGAAAAAGTAGGCAACCCGAGTGAAATATCCGGCATAGGCTTCTTCCCGTTTTTTGGCGCAGAAATTGAATTTTGAGGATTAACGCATGAGCATGATCAATCAATTCTTTTCGATTATGGATAAGGGCGGCCCCATTATGTGGGTGATATTGCTGGCCGCGGCCATAGCCATGATCATGTTAGCCTGGCAAAGTATTCAGGTACTGGTGCAAATGCGTTTTGCGCAACAGGATTATATTAAATTTCAAACCGAGCCGCGTTATGTCCCCATGAATAACCTGAAACATTCCAGCCCCGCCCAACGCATACTCACCGCCATGAACTGGCGCGAAATTAACAGCCAGGATGACATTGTAAGGGAAATTAATATTCACATGGCCGGCATCGTTCCGCGACTGGAAGGTGTGTTACCCACTGTTGCCACACTGGGTTCTTTACTTCCCATGCTGGGGCTGTTAGGTACCGTGACCGGCATGATTAATGTTTTTGAAGTCATTGCCCTGCATGGCACGGGCAATCCCGAAGAAATGGCACATGGTATATCCCAGGCGTTATTCACTACCGCAGGCGGATTGATATTTGCCATACCGGTTATTTTTTTCCACCATTTACTGGCACGCAAGGTTAATAAATTAATGATGGTGACCACCCAGGCCATGCAAATCATCATGCATCGTGATCTCAATATATATAAGAATGCCCTGGCCCCATGAATTCCTTAAATAAATTACAAATGCCAAAACTCGACACCGGCACGGCCGAAATCGGCATGGCGCCGCTAGTTGACGTGGTATTCCTGTTATTGATTTTTTTCATGGTAACAACCGTGTTTCCGGAAAATGAAGGACTGGTAATTGATAAGCCAGGATCAGAAAACACTACAAAAGTCGCCAATGAAAACATCGTTATAAAAATTGATAAACAGGGAACGTTATATTTCCGAAATAAACAGGTCGTGCTGGACGACATAAAACGTTTGTTGATTGATGAAATTCAACTGCACCCGCAGGCCGCTGTGATTATTCACGCCGACAAACAATCAACCACCGAAACACTTATTAAAGTGATAGATGCCGCCAAATCAGGTGGCGCAACCAAAGTAGGCGTCGCCACGGATGACATACGCAACCATTAAACCGGTTGAGGTCGGACTGTCATCCCTGATTGGTCTGGGTGCAACCCTGGCGTTATTGTTTTTGATTGAATTACTGTCCGCCATACACCCGGCAACCGAAGATTTAAATAAGGCTATTGTGATTGATCTGACCGAGT
>JACPVK010000345.1 GCA_016191795.1 Gammaproteobacteria bacterium | reverse complement strand
GGGTGTTTTTCGGAAACCGATTCATAAATCGGGCCAAACGATTTGCACGGACCACACCACGGCGCCCAGAAATCCACGATAACAATATCGTTGTTGGTAACAGTGGATTCAAAGTTTTCTTCATTCAGTTCGATAGTCGCCACAGTGATCTCCCGATAATCGCAATAATTCTGATACGAAATTATACAGCATCAACATTTTCTAATATATGACTGAAAGTCGGGTATTCAAGTCTGTCAAAGTAGCAAGTGGCAAGTTCGAAGTAGCAAGGAAAAGCGTTTAATTGCTACTTGCTACTGCTACTTGCCTTCAGGCCTGACGCTGGCCGTACAGCTTGCGATAAACTCCGTCCCGCGCCACCAGCTCTTCATGCCGGCCCTGCTCAATAATTCTGCCCCCATCAAACACATACACCCGATCAGCCAGTTTCACCGCGCTCAAACGATGCGCAATAATTAAGGTAGTGCGGTTTTGCAGAAATGCCTGCATCGCCTGATGCAAGCGATATTCGGTGTCACTGTCGAGCATGGAGGTTGCTTCATCCAGTATCACCACCTGCGGGTTCATCAGCAACATGCGCGCGATAGCCAGTCGTTGCCGCTGACCACCCGAGAGTCGCACGCCATTAAGACCCACAATGGTCTCCAGAGCGTCGGGTAATTCACGCACGAACTCACCCAGTTGCGCGATATCCAGTGCTTGCCACAACTCATCATCCGACTGGGTTTTACCCAGCGACAAATTACTGCGAATGCTGTCATTGAACAGCGCCGGATGTTGCAGCACCGTCGCCACATGTTCACGTACCACATCCAGACCAATTTCCTCCGTCGGCACACCATCAAAACACACGCGACCGGATTGCGGCGGATACAAACCCAGCAGCACCTGCACCAGCGTTGATTTACCACCACCACTGGCACCCACCAGTGCCACTTTTTCACCGGCATGAATTTGCAGGCTCACATCGTTCAGCACCGGCTCGCCGCGCGCATAGGCAAATTGCACATGCTCAATGCTAACCGCCACGGTGTGTTGCCCGGCAAACGGATTGTGTTTGTGTACATAAACCGGTTCGCGCTGTAATGCGAACAGGCGATTAATACGGCCCAGTGCCGCGTTCGCCGAGAAATAACTGAACTGTATGCCCAGGACTTCCTGCACCGGCGTCATCATGAACCATAAATACGAATACACCGCGAACATCTGGCCAATGCTTAAATCGGAAAACACCACCATCACCATGCTGATGGCACGAAACATTTCAAAACCAAACAAAAAAACAAAAAACGACAAGCGACTGACCGCATCACTTTTCCAGCCAAACGCCGCAGAGTGCTGCCTTACTCCCCGTGCCTTATCGATGACACGCAACAAATAATGGCGCTCGCGATTACTGGCGCGAATTTGCTGAATGGCATCCAGTGTTTCAGCCAGAGACTGCTGAAATAATTCAAACGCTGCATTCTCGTTTTTCTTCAGGTGCTTGACCTTTTTACCCAGCACCATGGTGAAAAAAATAACCAGCGGATTCAGCACCAGAATAAACAAGGCCAGTTGCCAGTGTATCCACAGCAAAATGGCGGCCACGCCAGCAATCGACAATACCGCCACCACAAATTTGCTCAACGCCGAACCAATAAACCCATCCACTGCTTCCACATCGGTCACCAGATGCGAGGCCACGCTACCCGTACCCAGGGTTTCATATTCCACCATGGAAATATTTTGCATGTGTTCCAGCAAGCGGCGCCGGATATGAAACGTGATGTCTTTTGCCACCAGGGTAAATTCACGCGCCTGCCACACCGATAAGGCCAGAGAGCCCAGGCGCAACAGCACCGTCACCAGCATCACCGAAAGAATGTACAACGCGGGTCCATGCCAGCTCACCGGATACACCGCGTTCATCCACGCCACCAGCGTGCCCGGCTGATGTAACAACACCTCATCCACCAGCAGCGGCATTAATAACGGCACCGGCACACTTACCAGAGCCGCCAGCAAGGCAATGATATTGGCCTTGATCAGGACTGGTTTATGCGCTTTGGCCAGTGCGGCCACGTAGTGCCAGGAAAAGGCATGCGCGGTGTCAGGTGAGGTATTGGTGGACATTGGATTTTGTAGCATGCCGGTAAGTATGTCGTTATGGATTATTCCTCACCATGACCTGAAAGACCACGAAAAATTATTCCGGCAATCACGGCAATCATTGCTACTTTCATTACATGCAGATCACAAACCGGCAACACATACTCGTCATCGACCAGGGCACGCACGCCACGCGGGCACTGTTATTTTCTCCACAGGGTGAGATATTGGCGCAAGCTCAACAAACTGTTTCATTACATCGCATTGATCACGAACAGGTAGAGCAGGATGCGGAAGAAATATTTAATTCTGTGTTGCACGTACTCGGAGAAATTGGTCCATTACCTGCCAGTACTGTGTGCGCACTCACCACACAACGTTCCACCACACTGGCCTGGAATAAAACAACCGGCGCCGCCCTGTGCCCGGCATTGAGCTGGCAGGATCGACGCGCAAACAAAGATTTGCAGCCATTTTCCGCACACGCCGGGCAAATAAAAAACATCACCGGTTTACCGTTATCCGCGCATTATGGTGCCGGTAAATTACGCTGGTTACTGGCACATAACCAAAACGTACAAAACGCTGCACAACAAAATAATTTATGCATGGGTCCACTGGCGAGTTTTCTGCTGTGGCGTTTACTGGCAGCACATTTATTTTGTGTCGATGTCAGCAATGCGCATCGCATGTTACTACTCGACCTGCAAACCGCTAACTGGTCTGAAACCCTGCTACAACTTTTTCAGCTGGACAAAAAATATCTGCCGAGTTGTTTGCCGCTGCAACACCACTATGGTTTTTTACAACACGCAAAAGTCCCGCTGGTTACGGTATGCGGTGACCAGACCGCGGCCTTTCATGGCCTCGGCCCGTTAACGCCCGGCACGGCGGTAGTGAACATCGGTACCGGCGCTTTCATCCTCGCCGCCTGTGACAAGGTGATCACGGATACGCCGTTATTATGCGGACTGCGTGCCGGTGGCTGGTTGCTGGAAGGCACGGTCAACGGCGCCGGCGCCGCGCTGGAATGGGCACAGCTACAATGGCCGGTGGAAAATTTATTTGATCAGTTGCCGCAATGGCTTAATGATGAAAACTCACCACCGGTTTTTATAAATACCGTGGGTGGACTGGGTTCACCCTGGTGGTGCAGCGGGGTTGATGCGTATTTTATGGATTGCGGTGCCACGGCTATCACCCTCTCCCCAACCCTCGGCAATAGCTCCATGCATTGCTCTACCTCCTGCATCCATGCAGTCGTCTCCCACAAGGGGAGAGGGAGTGAAAGGTATGTCGCCATCATCGAAAGCATTGTTTTTTTGTTGCACCACAATTTACTGGCCATGCAAAAACATCTGGCCATCGACACTCTGCTCATTAGCGGGGGCCTGTCACGGCTCGATGGCCTGTGCCAGAAACTGGCGAATTTAACGGGCTGCCAGGTGCAGAGAGTGGCGCAATTTGAAACCACTGCCAGAGGTGCCGCCTGGCTGGCCGCCGGGCAACCGGAAGACTGGTTTAGCCAGCCAGCTCCCGTCCAGACCTTCAGGCCAATGCTCGATAACGGGATGAAGTCCCGGTTCCAAGTCATGGATACTGTCCTGCACAAACTCTGTGATTGACTACACTTATGCAAAACATAGCCACCCAAGAGACAGATAATGGCCATACCCCATCTGGTAGCGCATCGAGGCTACATGGAAATCTACCCGGAAAACACCCTGCTCGGCCTCGAGGCCGCGATTCAGTGTGGCGCCAGCTATATCGAGTTTGATGTGCAGTGCGCCGCCGACGGCACCCTGGTGGTGATACACGACCCGGACCTGCTGCGCACCTGTGGTGTCAGCGGTAACATTTTTGATATGGGCTGGGATGAGCTGCAGAATATTCGCGCCCATGAACCGGCCCGGTTTTCACTGGCGTTTTTCAATCAACGCATCCCCAGCCTGGCCGATGTGGTGCGCTTGCTGCAACGCTACCCGCGCGCCACTGCGTTTGTAGAAATAAAAGAAGAATCCATTGAGCGCTTTGGCATTAACCAGATCATGCCGGCCTTGTTGAGCGAGCTGGAAATTATTCATCAGCAGGTGGTGGTGATTTCATTTCATGCCGGCGCCATTCAATACGTACGCGATCACAGTGATTTTTTATGCGGCTGGGTGTTACACCATTACGATTCCGCCAGCCAGCAACAGGCTGAGCAATTAAAACCGGATTACCTCATTGTTAATCATCGCAAACTGCCACCCGGCCAGGAACCCTGGCCCGGCCATTGGCACTGGATGGTCTACGATATTACCGACGCTGAACTGGCCCTGCATTACGCCAGCTTCAATATCCCCCTGATTGAGACGCGCGACATTTGCGCCCTGCTCGAGCACCCGGTACTGGCCCTCAATCACAACAAGCATGCATGATCTGATCATTATCGGCGGCGGCATTCATGGTGCCGCCGTTGCACAGGCCGCCGTTCAGCAAGGTTTGCAGGTACGGGTACTGGAACAGTTCCCACAACCTGGCATGGCCACATCGAGTAAATCCAGCAAGCTGATTCATGGCGGACTGCGCTATCTGGAAACCGGCCAGTTCAAACTGGTGCGCGAGTGTCTCGACGAGCGCCGCTATCTGCTCAAAGCTTATCCGGATCTGGTACGACTGGTGCCATTTCAAATTCCGGTTTACACCAGCACCTCCCGCCGCCCCTGGAAAATTCGCCTTGGCCTCGCGTTGTATTCACTCTTCAGCAGAAAATCTTTTCACAGTGTGGCACGCAAGCAATGGCCACAACTGGATGGCCTGAAAACCGAAAACCTGCAAGCCGTGTTTCAATATGCCGATGCGCAAACCGATGATAAAAAACTCACTCGCCGTATCATGCAGGAAGCCATTCAACTCGGCGCCGAATTGCATACCGATGCTCAATTTATTTCTGCGCATTGCGGTGACAACGGTTGTGACGTGCAGTACCGGCATCAGGGCGAAAATAAACATACTAAGTGCAAGTTATTAATCAATTGCGCCGGGCCCTGGGTAAATTCGGTACTGGATGGCGTTCATCCCTGCCCCACAAAACGTGATATGGAACTGGTGCTGGGCACACACATTGTTGTCCCCGGCAAACTGGAACACGGCATTTATTATCTGGAAGCACCACAAGACCGGCGCGCCGTGTTTGTTATGCCCTGGCAGGACAATATGTTAATTGGCACCACCGAGACGCCCGTCACCGAACCACATAATCCGACGCCACCCGATACGGATATCGATTATTTACTGGCCGTACACAATCATTATTTCAGTCACAAATTGTCGCGCAGCCAGGTACTCGAGGCCTTCGCCGGTCTTCGTGTGCTGCCCCGAAGCGAACACGATGCCAGCCGCAGCGCATTTTCCCGGCCACGCGAAACCATCATCCATTTCGACGACATCCCGCGGCCAAAAGTATTCAGTCTTTATGGTGGCAAACTCACCGCCCACCGCGCCACAGCACGTCAGTTAATGCAGGTCATCGCGCCTTATCTATAAGCAAAATCCGGTCGTGTTGGTTACAATACACATTCTTTTTACGTACCAGGCTCGCGATTACTCATGAACAACAAACCGGCAACAACACTCAAGGCGCTTATTTTTGACGTTGACGGCACACTGGCCGATACCGAACGCGATGGCCATCGCGTTGCCTTCAATCAGGCGTTCGAGGAATACCAGCTCGACTGGCACTGGGATGAAGCGTTATATGGCAAATTACTGACCGTAACCGGCGGCAAGGAACGCATGGCGTATTATCTTGACCATTTCAACACGGCTTACCCGCAAACCGATAAAACCCCGGCCCTGATTGCGCAATTGCACAAAGCAAAAACCCGACACTACACAACACTGCTCGCCACCGGCGCCATCCCCTTGCGGCCCGGTGTCAAACGTTTGCTGGATGAAGCACGCCAGGCCGGGATTCGGCTGGCTGTTGCCACCACCACCACACCGGAAAATGTGACTGCCTTGCTGGAACACGCACTGGCACCCGGCTCGACAAACTGGTTTGAAGTGATTGCCGCCGGGGATGTGGTGCCTGCCAAAAAACCGGCTGCGGATATTTATGTTTATGCCCTGCAAAAAATGCAATTGTCGGCCGCTGATTGCCTGGCATTTGAAGACTCTGAAAACGGCATTAAATCATCACAGGGTGCTAATCTGAAAACGATTATCACCGTTAATGATTACACTCTGGACCATGACTTTACCGGCGCGGCATTAGTACTGGATCAGCTCGGCGAGCCCGGCAATCATTTTCATGTAATGCAAGGCAGGAATTATGGCTTTAATCATGTCAACCTGGATTTACTGAAAAAAATTCACGGCGCGATGTAATGGTTTATCAACAAACATTTCAGCACCAGACTCTGGGTCGCGGCACTGCCAACATCACCCGCCGCGCCGAAGAAATTCTGGAAAAATCCGGCATCAAAACCGGCATGCTGAATATTTTTGTGCATCACACCAGTGCATCGTTAATTTTGTGCGAAAACGCCGACCCGAGTGTGCGCGCTGACCTGGAATATTTTATGGAAAAAATAACACCGGATGGTGACCCCGGGTACCGGCATCGCGACGAAGGCCCGGACGACATGAGCGCTCACGTGCGTACTGTATTAACAAACAGTAGTCTGACCATTCCATTTAATAACCATCAATTGCTACTTGGCACCTGGCAAGGCATCTATTTGTGGGAGCATCGCACGCATCCACATAGCCGAAAAATAACGGTAACGGTATACGGCGAATAGCATTACCGACGCAGCAGGCCATCATGGCGTGTACTACACTGCCATAACCAGCACCAATCCTGATTCACATTCTGACGGTGTTATCACTACTGGTTCGTTCAGCCGTACCCTGAAGGTGCCCAATGAAATCATTTCTGCAGCAACGTTTTACTGACATACGCAATGAATGGGACAGGCTGTCACTCAAATCACGCGTGATATATCCCGTTATTGCCCTGTTGCTGGTTACCATGTTTGCTGGCGGCTATATTCTAAATCGCCACGAGCAGTCGAGCATCCGGCAACAACTTGATCGCGAAGCCGGCATGCTGGCCAATAGCCTGGCTCACACCGCAATCGGTAACATGGATAAACTGATCAGGGAACAGGCCGAACTCAATTCCAGTATCCATAGTGTCCTGATAACTTCTCCCCAGGGTCAGATAATTTTCCATTTTAATCGCAACCAGCTGGTTGATCGTCTGTTACCGGATGCGGTGCATTTTTACAGCGAGCCATTTACGGCTGATAATCAGATTCGAATCGGCATGTTTCATCACAACGCGCTCACCCTGATATTTATCTATAGTGTTTGCGCCTTGATGGTTATTTTTATCACCGTAGCTTTGCTGAACATGCTGCTCAATCACGAAGTACTATTACCGATCAACCATCTCGAACAACATATGATACGCATGGCGCAAGGCATGCTCGATAAAATCATCGTCACCGAAAATCAGAGTGAAATCGGTCATTTGAGTCGTTCAATTAATGCCGTACGCACACGACTCAAACGCTTGCTGGCAATTCACTCAACGACGCCGGCACCCGCAGCGACCGACGCTATCGATACCACACAATTTCATATGCCGCCTGTTAGCGCCAGCCTGACCGGGACGCGAATATTAATTACCGATGACGATCCAACTGTGCGCATGATTGCCGGAAAACTACTGGAGAAGCACGGCGCCGTTCCGGTGTATGCAGAAAACGGTCATGAGTGTCTGCAACGCCTGGCAACAGACTCTTTCGACATGGTGCTACTGGATCTGATGATGCCCGGATTAACGGGCTACGAGGTTCTGCAGACAATTCAGCATGATACTCGTTATGAAAATCTGCCTGTCATTGTGATTTCCTCATCGACCGAGAAAGACGCCACTGTCAACGCCTTGCAACTGGGCGCGGTTGATTATGTGCACAAGCCTTTTAACAGTAACGAACTGATTGCGCGCATTCGTACGCATCTTGGTCTGAGCAATCGCAGAAAATACCTGGTTAACTTCCTCAGCAACAAAACACCTGGCATCGCCGCGGCAGACAACTAACACCGACAGGCAACCGAATATAACTATTCAGCTGCCAATCACACGCGATTGCGCAATTCACCACGTTTAAATGCCACGACATTCAAAACCACTTCGTTCAGACATCGCTGCCGGGATTCCCGACTGGCCCAGGCAACATGAGGTGTGATGATTAAATTTGGCTGTTTGTATTGCATCAAAATATGATTTTCCGGTGGCGGTTCAATACTCAGTACATCCAGTGCAGCACCGGCAATAGACCTGTTTTGCAAGGCATGCAGCAAGGCCTGCTCATTAACTATGCCACCGCGAGCGGTATTGATGAGTAGCGCAGATGATTTCATGAGTTTAAGCTCGGCATCTCCAATTAAATTAACTGTTTCATCGGTGAGTGGACAGTGAATGGATAACACGTCCACCTGCGGCAACAAATCCTGCAAGGGCAGACGACCGGCGCGCCTGTCACTTTTATTATTTTGTGCCACCAGAATTCGCATTCCAAAACATTCTGCCACGCGCGCAACTGCCTGACCCAGTTCTCCATAGCCAATAATGCCCAGTGTTTTTCCCGCCAGCTCCTGTATCGGGTAATGTAACAGGGAAAAGTGCGGGCTGCGCGACCACTCGCCCGCATTAATCGCCGCCTGAATTTCTGTTAAACGCGCAGTCATGGATAACATCAGCGCAAAAACATGTTGCACCACGGATGGCGTAGCGTAGGCACGCACATTACAAACAGCTATTCCCAGTTCGCGTGCAGCAACCAGATCGACATTATTGGTTCCCGTGGCCGTCACACATATCAGCCTGAGTTGAGGGTTGTTTTGCAATGCCTGACGATCCAGTCTCACCTTGTTAGTGATAACCAGATGCATGTCAGGCAAGACATCCCGTAGTTCGCTGGCGCTGGTTAACGAACGTGCAGTGAATTCTGATATCTCGGCACGCAAACCTGAAAAATCCATATCATTGGCATCGAGAGACGCGGCATCCAGCAAAACACCTCGCTGTAAAATATTGGTCTCTGACATTGTCTATAATCCAGTCATCAAGTATTTATCAGGAGAGCAGTATGGCCCAGCAACCCCCGCTAATCAAAGATGATCCGCTCTACAAATTACTGCGTGACGGATCTATAAAGGAGTTCAATGAACGCAAGACCAGGGGCGAAAAAGCCGACCTGCGCGGCGCTGATTTTCATCGAGTTGATTTACGCGGCATGGATGCAGATGGCCTCGACCTGAGCAACTGCTACTTTCGCATGTGTGACTTGCGCGGGCTGGATCTGACCAAAGCCAAACTCGAAGGCGC
>JACPVK010000344.1 GCA_016191795.1 Gammaproteobacteria bacterium | reverse complement strand
TGTGTCGTAAAGCTTGAACACCACATCGCCGGGAATTTCTTTAGACTTAAGTGTGGCAATACTCTCTTCGAGTAATTTCATACCGTGCGTTAAAGTTTCGGCAAAACGCTCTTCTTCAAGTTTGAGAATTTTTTCAACGCTGGCCTGTTTTTCTTTTAACTCGGGATATGCCGCCCCCATTTCTTTTACCAGGGTTTTCACCAGCTTGAAAAAGAAGGGATCGGGCTGACCGAGTTTATGTCCGTGACGCAGTGCGCGACGAATAATTCTGCGCAACACATAACCGCGACCTTCGTTGGATGGCAATACGCCATCCACAATTAAAAACGAGCAGGAACGAATGTGATCGGCAATCACTTTTAGCGAGCTGTTGGCGAGAACGGTGCAGGCCGTTAATTTGGCGGCGTCTTTGATCAGACTCTGGAATAAATCAATATCGTAATTACTGTGGCCGTTTTGCAATATTGCCGCCAGACGCTCCAGACCCATGCCGGTATCCACCGAAGGCTTGGGCAGTTTGGTCAGGGTGCCGTCTTTGGCACGATCGAACTGCATGAACACCAGGTTCCAGATTTCGATATAGCGGTCGCCATCGGCCTCGGGTGAACCCGGAGGTCCGCCCCAGATTTCCGGACCGTGATCGTAGAAAATTTCGGTACAGGGGCCGCAGGGGCCGGTATCGCCCATAGACCAGAAGTTGTCCCTGGCGCCAATGCGGCTTAAGCGATTGGGGTCGACACCAATTTCCTTGATCCAGATATTGGCCGCCTCGTCATCTTCCTCAAATACCGTCACCCACAAACGCTCCTTGGGCAGGCCAACGACTTTGGTGAGGAATTCCCAGGCGTAAAAAATCGCATCGCGTTTGAAGTAATCGCCAAAGCTGAAATTGCCTAGCATTTCGAAGAAGGTATGGTGGCGCGCGGTATAACCCACGTTTTCCAGATCGTTGTGTTTACCGCCGGCACGCACGCAACGCTGTGAGCTGGCTGCCTTAACATAACTACGCTGGTCACGACCCAGAAAACAGTCCTTGAATTGCACCATGCCGGCATTGGTAAACAGCAGGGTTGGGTCGTTGCCCGGCACCAGACTGCTGGAGGGGACGATTTCATGCCCCCTGGATTTGAAAAACTCGAGGAATTTGGTGCGGATTTCGGCTGTAGTGGTCATGTAATTCAATGGTTTGAGGTTTGTAAAAGCGGTTGATTTATAACATCCCGGCGGGGAGGAAAGCTAGAGCTCGTACGATATAGACCATGTAAAAGCAGGCAAATACACAAAATCATTTTTTGGGATGGATAAAACCGATTGGTCGATGAGGCGTCGCTTCCGTTGTCATCAATTGACGCAGCGCATTAATCAACTCGGTGATGGCCTCATCATGCGAAGCCATTATAAGTTCGATACGCTGTTCCAGCTCATCCAGACGCCGGGTTAGCTGTTTGTTGGAGACCACCAGTTCCCGCAGGCGCACAAAAGCACGCACCACATAAACACCCACCGCAATCGCCTGTGATGAGTTCAGGACATTGGCCGCTTGTATGGCGCCATGTTCGGTAAAGGCGTAGGGCAATTTTTTAGAAAATTTCAGTCGATTGAGGTGGTCACAATTTGTGACCACCTCTTGCTTCTCTTCAAACGTAAGCTGAAACATAAAGTCATCTGGAAATCGTGCCCGATTACGTTTGACTGCCTGGTTCAACACCTTGGTTGGCACAGCATAGAGCTCTGCCAAATCTGCATCCAGCATCACTCTAAGCCCACGAATAATCAGGCTGCGGGAAGCGATGAGTTCAATATTCTGTGCGTTGGGCATGGTAATTCGGTGTCCTTTTACTTAATGAGCAAGCCAGCTACAGTCGGCCAAAACATAAATCCAGCCGGGAAACATCTTTTGTTGGGCTCATCCTTCCTGTTAACGACCAAGCTGTGCGGTGCGAACGAAGCGCAGCGTAGTTTGCATCCGAACGAGTGCCTTGTTATGTGCTTTTAGTAATATCTTACTCATTGATTACACAAAAACCGTTGCCAAATGGGTCTGCACAATAAGCAATAGACCCCCAATCGCCAGTTTTTCCGCCTTCATGTAGCCCGCCAAATTGGAGTATTTTTTTAACAGCCTCATCAACATTCTCGGTAAGAAAGTCCAGATGAACTGGTGTCCAATGGCGTTTGTAATCACGGACAACTTCACTTGTTACGAGAGGTTTTGTTCCCGCTCCTTTTTCCTGTAGGTATATATCGCAATTCTCTGTAGAAAGAACAGTCATATCAGAGCCTTGGCCTCTCAGCTTTTTACAGCCTAGCGCTTCTATATAAAAGGTCTCAGCTTGTTTTAAGTTTGAGACATCAATGCTTACAGATATTTTTATCATATTACATCCTTATTTAATTGGTGCTTTGGACATATAACAGACTGATATCACGCGATCTGTAACAGAATTAAAACAGGAATCAGCTTTTCATTTGCGTAATGCACAGGGATGAACGAATGCCGCTAGCGCAGGAGCGGCGCATTTGCGGTAATTTTTTTTGACAGAGTAATCAGCTCAGCACTTCAAATATCAAATCCAGCCGAAACCCGCGAGCCTGCAAATAAGCAATGCGTTTCGACTTGTCCTGATGATCCGCTATGGGAATACCTGCGTATTTTTTGGTGTACTGGCGACTTAATACAGCATGCCAATCCAGCAACTCCTGATTGAGATATTCATTAGCCAGTTCAGCCGGTATACCTCGGTCGCGAAGCTCGGCCAGTATGCGCATCGGGCCATAACCCCGGTTCATGCGCATGTTCACATAGGCTTCGGTAAAGCGACGGTCTGACAAACTGCCGTCCCGCTGCAACTGCAACAGTTCCGTGTCTATGTCGCTTGAGTTATAACCTTTTTGCTGCAGCTTGCGTTTCAACTCAACGGCGCTGTGTTCACGCCGTGCAAGAAGCCCCAGTGCTCTGTCTTTTACAGGTGGCGTTTTGTCGGCAGATTTTTTTTCTGCCCCGTCTCCCGTTATGTCCTTTCGATTACGACCTGTAAAAGACATGATTCAACCGACCTAGATGTCAGCGCCAGCTTCCTCCAGTTCGACTTCATCAATGCTGTCCATCGGCCTGGAGACTGATGATGGATTGGTTAGCAACTGTGTACGAATCTGGTCTTCGATATCTTTGGCAAGCTGCGGATTTTCCTGCAGGAAAATACGTACCTTGTCCTTACCCTGGCCAATTTTGTCGCCCTTGTAGCTATACCAGGCACCGGATTTTTCGATGAGTTTGCATTCCACACCCAGGTCAATCACTTCACCCAGACGAGAAATACCTTCGTTATATAAAATTTCAAAGGCGGCCTGTTTGAACGGCGGTGCCACCTTGTTCTTGACCACTTTCACCTTGGTCTCACTGCCGATGATTTCTTCACCTTTTTTAATCGCGCCGGTGCGACGAATATCCAGACGGACCGATGCATAGAATTTCAATGCATTACCACCGGTGGTGGTTTCGGGATTACCAAACATCACGCCGATTTTCATACGAATCTGGTTAATGAAAATCACCAGTGTGTTGGAGCGTTTAATATTGGCGGTGAGTTTACGTAACGCCTGTGACATCAAACGCGCCTGCAGGCCAACATGGTGATCACCCATTTCGCCTTCAATTTCAGCCTTGGGCGTGAGCGCCGCCACCGAGTCGATAATGACCACATCCACACCGCCGGAACGTACCAGCATGTCGGTAATTTCCAGCGCCTGTTCACCGGTATCGGGTTGCGATACCAGCAGGTCATCGACATTCACACCCAGCTTGCCGGCGTAGATGGGATCGAGCGCATGTTCGGCATCGATAAAGGCGGCCGTGCCGCCGGCTTTTTGTATTTCGGCTACAACATGTAAGGTCAGTGTGGTTTTACCGGACGATTCAGGACCGTAAATTTCAACGACTCGGCCTTTAGGCAAACCGCCTATTCCCAGCGCAATATCCAGCCCGAGTGAGCCGGTGGAAATCGCTTCGATATCACGTGATACCGTGGAGTCGCCCATGCGCATGACCGAGCCTTTACCAAACTGGCGTTCGATTTGAGTGAGTGCTGCGGCCAGTGCCTGTTTACGGTTGTTATCCATTTGCGTCTCCTGTGTGGATGCGGATTGTTGTCGGTGTCGATGAGGGGTGTGTGCAGTGTACTGCTAACGGCCCGCCATCAAAAAGTTATCTGTCAGGTTTTTGTGGATCAGCTATTTGGCTGATAATTAATATTCTAATCCTGTAAAAAGCGTCGGTCTGAAGACCGACCTACAATAGCGCCAACCGGCAGGGATGACACCCTGTCACTAGTAACGTCTGAATGACCCCACCAGTACACCCTGTATCTGTACGCGCTGGGGTTCGAACACCATGGGCTGCATACTGTGGTTGGCGGGTATCAGTTGAATCAGGCCGTTCTGGTATTTAATGGTTTTGAGCGTGGCTTCTTCGTTATCAATCAGGGCCACGACGATCTCGCCACTACGTGCCGTATTCTGTTGCTTGATCACCGCCACATCCCCGTCGAGTATGCCGGCTTCAATCATGGACGAACCCTGCACTTTCAGCGCAAACCGGCCGGGGCCGAGAAAGAATTCCGCGAGACTGATTTCATCCTGGCCAGGTATGGCCTGGATCGGCATACCGGCGGCAATGGTGCCGAGCAGG
>JACPVK010000343.1 GCA_016191795.1 Gammaproteobacteria bacterium | reverse complement strand
TTCGAGGCGCGATTACTAACGCGTGATAAGGATAAGGTAGACGTTTCCGGATATGCGCAATCCATTATCATTAATGAGCGTAAGTACCTGCACATGCTGTTGCATGATATAACCGATTTGCTTCAGTCGACCGAAGAGCTAATTGGTTCAGAAATGAAGTACCGTTCATTGTTTGAGCATGCCAGTGATGCGATTCTGATTATCGATATAAAAACCCTGCGCATCATTGATGCCAATGAATTTGCAATTAATGCCCTTGGCTATCGTAGAAGTGACTTGATGCAGCTGACACTGCTGGAGCTGGAAGCGAAAGGTGAACAGCTGGATACGAGTGAGCAGTTGAGTAATCTTGAGATTTACAACCATGTTACTTACGAGCATGTCATACGTGACAGGAAGGGGCAGGCGCTGCAGGTAGAAATCAATGCGCACAAGGTTAATTATGGAATGCATCAGGTGTATCAATTTGTTATTCGTGATATTTCGCATAGAAAACGCACAGAGCAGGCGTTGAGAGATAGTGAGCAGCGTTATCGCCAGATGTTCGAAAATAACCAGGCGATAAAACTGGTGATAAACATAGAGCAGTACAAGATTGAAGCAGCCAATCTGGCAGCAGCAAGATTTTATGGATATCCGCAGCATGAAATGCCGGGTATGAGCCTGGACAAAATCAACATCATTTCCAGAGACAAAATACTTACCTTGATAAGACAGGCCAAAGAGCAAAGCCTGAGCTATTACACCTGCCCACACCGTCTGGCAAGTGGCGATGTTCGATTTGTAGAAGTACGAGACGGCGTTATGGAAATCGGTGGCCAGTCTCTATTGTATTCAATTATTTATGATGTAACCGAAACCCGCCGAGCAGAGAACCAGCTATTACTGGCCTCGAAAATGTTTGACTGCACGTCGGATGCCGTCATGATTACAGATAAAAACAACCAGGTTATTTCGATTAATCAGGCATTTACAGGATTAACCGGGTTTCAGCTTTCAGAAATAATAAATACAAGAGCAGATGATTTACTGGCTGGCCGTGATCAAAAGTTTATTACCCGAGATGTCTTCACCACATTGCAGCAACACGGTTCATGGCAAGGCGAGGTATGGCAGCGATTAGTTAACGGCGAAACGCGAAATATGAATGCAACCATAAATGTGGTTATGAGCCATCAGGGTGATATTTTAAACCATATCATTATGCTTTCTACCAATCAGGAAGATTCTAGAGATGGCAGGTTAGACGAAAACTATGCCAGCCTCACCGGTTTGCCAAATCGCACAATATTTATCAGCCAGATGCGACAGGCTATCGATCGTAGCCAGCGTAGTCTTAAGCAAGTGGCTGTGTTGTTACTCGACGTGCGCAATTTTTCTGATATTAACCGTGCCCGTGGTCGTAATGCGGGTGATCAGATATTAAAAGCCATGGCACGCAGGCTCAAACATAATGTTCGTGAAAGCGATACGGTAGCGCATTTTGAAAAAGATAATTTTGCAGTACTGCTTGAAGATCTGGCTGATGTACAGCAGACGGGAATTGTTGCTCAGAAAATCCTGACTACTCTATGCGAAGAGTATCAGATAGATGGCGATGTGGTAACACTGGAAATTTCTATTGGTATTAGTGTGGCGCCGGAAGACAGTATTGATGAGCTGGATTTACTTGAAAAAGCCGGCTACGCACTGGTTGCGGCACAGGGCGTACCTGGCAGCAGCTTTAGATTACGTTCACAGCATATGAATAACAGTGCATGGCAATGGCTGCAGACAGATGAAAATCTGCATCGGGCTCTCAAAAATAATGAATTTGTTATTTCGTACCTGCCACAGATATCAACTACAGAAAACTGTGTGGAAGCAATAGAGGCGCTGGTGCGCTGGAATACACCGCAAGGTATATTGTTGCCTTTGCGTTTTCTGCCCAACGCAGAATATTCCGGATTCATTAGCGCGATCGGTAGCAGGGTTATCGAAATGGCCTGTGCGGATTTTGGCAGGTGGCGTCACGAGGGTGTAAAGCTGGCTTACCTGGTGATTAACCTGTCATCCTCGCAAATTGTGGATGAGCTGGAAGCGTATTTGCTGGAGCAATGTAAACTGAATAACCTGACTGCAGACTGCATCATCCTGGATTTTAACGAACAAAAGTATGTTGTTAGCAGTACAGAACAGAGAAATATTCTGCGTAGTCTGCAGGCCAGGGGTTTTAGAATAAGCGTTGATGATTTCGGCAGCGGCACGGCATCACTGTCCTGTTTGCTGCAGTGCCCGGTTAATGTCATAAAAATCGACCGTGCATTTGTTACCACTTGTGTAGACAGTGTTGAATCTCAAAAATTACTCAGCGGTGTTCTGGCTCTGGCATCCGAGCTGGATATGCATGTTGTGGCGGAAGGTGTTGAGACGCGTGATGTGTTTGAGCGTTTAAGTGAACTGGGCTGTACACGCATGCAGGGTTTTTATTTTTCAGAGCCGCTGGCAGTTGCACAGGTTACACACTTTGTAAATAATTTTGGCCTAACCAGGAGAGAACATTAATATGAAAAGACGCGATTTTATTAAAACGGCAAGCGCATCGACTGTTGTAGCGGGCGCTGTCCTGGTTAACGCACCGGCGGTACATGCCAAAACAGCTATCAAATGGAAAATGGTGACGACATGGCCTATGAATTTTCCCGGACTGGGTACCAGTGCCAATAAGCTGGCTGAGCTAATTAATGAAATGTCAGCCGGACGTTTGCAAATAAAAGTGTATGGTGCCGGTGAAATTGCCCCTGCGCTGGAAGTGTTTGATGTGGTGTCACGTGGCACGGCTGAAATGGGCCACGGTGCCGCCTATTACTGGAAAGGCAAGAATGAAAGTTTTCAGTTTTTTTCCTGCGTGCCATTTGGATTAACCGCGACAGAAATGACCGCCTGGTTATATCACGGTGGTGGCCTGGAATTATGGACCGAAGCCTATAAATCATTTGGTGTTATTCCGGCGGCGGCCGGTAATACGGGTGTACAGATGGCTGGCTGGTTTAATCGCGAAATCAAAACCGTGAACGACCTGAAAGGTTTGAAAATGCGCATACCCGGTTTGGGTGGCGAAGTGCTGGCGCGTGCCGGCGGTACACCATTGAATTTGCCCGGTGGTGAATTGTTCACGGCATTAAAAACCGGTGCCATTGATGCAACGGAATGGGTAGGCCCTTATAACGATCTTGCGTTCGGTTTGTACAAGGCGGCGAAATATTATTATTACCCCGGCTGGCATGAACCGGGCACCACACTCGAAGCGATAATCAATCAAAAAGCCCTGGCAGCACTCGACAAGGATTTACAAAGTATTGTGCTCAACGCCTGCCGGGTGGTGAATGAAGATATGGTAACGGAATACGCAGCGCGCAATAACGCAGCGCTGGATACGCTGGTTAACAAACATAAAGTGGATGTGCGCCGGTTGCCGGATGCGGTGCTGGAAAAACTTAAAGTGTTATCCAATGAAGTGGTGCTGGAACTGGCCAACAAGGATGCACAGTCGAAGAAAATTTATCAGTCGCTGGATACTTTCACCAAACAGGTCAAGAAATGGTCGGCGATTTCGGAGTTGGCGTATTTGCAGGTGCGGTGAATTATTGAGGTTTAAATTGAAACAACAAATCAAAAATCGCCGTTAAAATTACAAGTCATCCGTACAAATTGCGCTTGTGCCATAGCGGCTAGTGCTGCCTCCTGGTGGTGAGACAGGGTAGGCTAGATCGTCGATGGCAACTGGCAAGGTAAACGAAATGATTTCGTTTTCCTCGGTACCCGTTACCTGTGCGGTAGCAGTAAGCTGGATGTTGGTCCACATGGATTCGGATTTTGGGTAGGTCACAACGAAATATCCGAATCCACTGTCATCTGTAACAATAGTGCCCGTGCCTGGCGTTACAGTTGGTGCTAAAGAAAGGTGTGCACCAACTGTGCCGGGATAGGTAGGATCGAGTCTGACATTGCCATTAATGTCTTCACCAGGATCCCGTACACCATTATTGTTAACATCTTCCGCAACACAGGATGCTGAATAGCTCAGCGACCAGGCGTCATCCGTACCATCAGCATCGCTATCAACAGCAAGGTAGCCACCCTTGAAATAACGCAACGGTTTAATTGTAATTTTAACAGTCGCACCGGGAGCCGGGAGTTCGCCGTCGCGTGTTACTTGAACCACGAATGGAAGAGAGTATTGGAGTTCGTTTGGTGCGTAGACATCATTGCCTGTACCAAGAACAATACGCTTCGCTCCATCTTCTGATCCGCACGATAATAATGTGCTGCAAATTAAGAGTGCAGTAATTCGTGGGATATTGATCATAAGTGGTTGTGCCAGTACAAAGAGTTGAAAGGATATTAGCAGATTTTCCAATTCAGGCTTGTTTCAATGTCTGTTTAATCCGCAATCAATCCCGGCAACCACGTCGCCAGTTCCGGCCAGATCACAATCAATCCCAGCGCCAGAATCTGAATCAGAATAAACGGCACCACGCCCTTGTAAATATGCATTGTGGTGATTTGCGCGGGGGCAACACCACGCAGGTAAAACAGGGCGAAACCAAATGGCGGCGTCAGGAAAGAGGTTTGTAAATTAATGGCCATCATGACGCCCAGCCATATCGGGTCTATGTCCATGGCCAGCAATACCGGGCCGACAATGGGCACCACTACAAATACGATTTCGATAAAGTCGAGTACAAAGCCGAGCAGAAACATCACCAGCATTACCACGAACAAGGCCGTGTATTTGCCGCCAGGCAGTGAGCTGAGTAATTCATGCACCAGATCATCACCACCAAATCCGCGGAATACCAGCGAGAAAATGGCGGCGCCAATCAGAATCATGAACACCATGCTGCTGACACGGGCTGTGGTTTGCATGACTTCACGCAACACCGCCAGATTGAAACGGCGGCGGCTGATGGCGAGTGTTATGGAACCAATGGCGCCCACGGCCGCCGCCTCGGTAGGTGTGGCAATGCCGCCAACAATGGAACCTAGTACCAGCACAATCAACAACAACGGCGGTATCAGTTCCTGTAACACACTCAGCCACAGTTCGCGTCGATGGCCACGATCTTCACTGGGTATGGCCGGCATCACATTCGGTTTAAGCCAGGCCACCACGGCGATATAAATAATGTAGAGCACGACCAGTAACAGGCCGGGAATAATCGCACCCACAAACAAATCGCCGACGGAGATTGTTTCCGGGCTGTATATACCCATTTTAAGTTGCGCCTGCTGGTAGGCCGCCGACAACACATCCGCCAGCAAAATCAGAATAATGGAAGGCGGGATAATTTGTCCCAGCGTGCCGGAGGCGCAAATTGTGCCGCAAGCGATGTGCGGGTCATAACCGCGCTTGAGCATGGTGGGTAATGACAGCAGTCCCATGGTGACGACCGTGGCACCAACAATGCCGGTACTGGCAGCGAGCAGTGTGCCGACCAGCATCACTGAAATACCAATACCGCCGCGCATCGGGCCAAACAGTTTGGCCATGGTTTCGAGCAGATTTTCTGCAATGCGCGAACGCTCCAGCATCACGCCCATAAATACAAACAGGGGCACGGCAATCAGCGTGGGATTCATCATGATGCCAAATAAACGATTGGGCAGGGCTTCGAGAAAAGCGCTGTCAAATACACCCAATAAAGTACCGCCTGCGGCGAACAATAATGCGGTGCCTGCCAGAACAAAGGCCACCGGATAACCCGACAGCAACAGAACAAACACCGCCGCAAACAACCACAGGGAAAGATATTCCATCAGCCTTTGTGCTCCGTATGGTCGGCGTGTGAATCCTGTTCGTCACGATGTATGGCTGTGGGAATGCGCATGTAAGGTTCCGGAATATGCTCGCCTTCCGGTGTGAAATCCGGATGAGTGACCGGTAGTCTGGAAGTGAGAATCGCCAGATTTTTAAGAATCAGCGCCAGGCCCTGCAGCATTAATAAAACTGCCATGAGCAGAATCATGGTCTTGAGCAAATACACGCCCGGCAGGCCGCCGGTTTCCGATGAGGATTCAAAAATGCGCCAGCTTTCCATTACGTATACCCAGCTGATCCAGAATATAAATCCGCAAACCGGTAATAAAACCAGCAGGCTTCCTAGCAGGTCTACCCAGGCGCGGCCACGGGTGCCGAGTTTGTGATAAATAATATCCACGCGCACATGTTCATCGTATTTCAGGGTGTAAGCCGCGGCGAGCAGGAACAGCAGGGCATGCATGGCGCTGATGGCATCCTGCATGGCAATCCAGCCCATATCAAAAACATAACGCAGCAGTACAACCAGACAGGTGAGCAAAACCAGGCCCAGGCTCAGCCAGGAAACACCCCGGCCGATCAGGTCGATGAAGGATTCAATCAGTTGTGGAATGCGCACTAACATGGCTGCGAATGTTAACCGAAGCCCGTGTTACAGGTGCAGCAGAATTTCCTGTTCCTCGGCAGAAGGTGAAATGGTTCGGTGTTCATAGAAAGCAAAAATGGCCTTAACCACGTCCTCCGGTTCATCCACCAGCTTGAACAGGTTTAAATCCGATTCATTGATCATGCCTTGCTGTACCAGCGTATTTTCGAACCAGGCAATCAGGGGTTGCCAGAAATCACTGTTGACCAGAATGATGGGAATGCGCCTGGCCTTGCCGGTTTGTACCAGTGTTAGCATCTCCGCCAGTTCATCCAGGGTGCCAAAGCCGCCGGGGCAAACCACGTAGGCCGACGCATATTTAACGAACATCACCTTGCGTGAGAAGAAATGCCTGAAGTTAAGTGCAATATCCTGGTAGGGGTTAGGTGTTTGTTCTTTTGGCAGCTGAATATTCAGACCAATACTGGCCGACTTACCCTGCTGGCCGCCGCGATTCACTGCTTCCATAATGCCCGGTCCGCCGCCGCTGACGATGGCAAAACCGGCTTCGGATAACAGATAGGCAATTTTTTGTGCTGTTTGATAATACGGGTGTTCAGGCCGGGTGCGTGCCGAGCCAAACATGCTGGCCGAGGGTGTTATTGAGGCCAGACGCTCAAAGCCTTCGACAAACTCTGCCATGATCTGAAAAATTTTCCACGACTCGCGATTCAGTGTGGATTCGACAACCGGGGTTAAACGCGGTTTCTTGCCATGGTGATTACTGGTTTGATCTGACATATCATGCCCGCTCGTATAAGTTGAAGTAGAAGTAGGGCGGATTAGCGTTAGCGTAATCAGCCGCATGAATTCACGGTGCAATGCACATCGTTTATTGCACCCAACGATAGATATCAATAATAGCTTGCCGAACCACCAGGT
>JACPVK010000079.1 GCA_016191795.1 Gammaproteobacteria bacterium | reverse complement strand
CGGCAATATTTACGCCAATGATGAAATGGAGTCATTTGGTTTTTATGCACAAAAAGGTCTGTTTGAAGAATATCGTCGCTTCCAGCTGGAAGGCGTTAAAAAAGGTCATGAACTGGCAGAGTTCGAAACCTATCACAGGACACGCGGTTTGCGCTGGCCGGTGATTAATGGCAAAGAAACCCTGTGGCGTTATCGTGAAGGTTACGACGCTTATGTTAAAGCCGGGGAAGGTGTGAATTTTTATGGCAATAAAGATGGTCGTGCCAACATTATTGCCGCACCGTATGAACCGGCGGCAGAAAGTCCGGATGCGGAATTTGATATGTGGTTATCAACCGGTCGTGTGCTGGAACATTGGCATTCCGGTTCCATGACACGTCGTGTACCCGAATTGTATAAAGCATTTCCGGATGCTGTGATATTTATGCACGAAGAAGATGCGAAAAAACGCGGTCTGAAACGCGGCATGGCCGCCAAGGTGATCAGCCGTCGCGGTGAAATGGAAGCGGTGGTTGAAACGCGCGGCCGCAACAAACCACCGGTGGGTCTGGTGTTTGTGCCCTGGTTTGATGCCAGTCGTTTGATCAACAAGGTGACGCTGGATGCAACCGATCCGCTGTCAAAAGAAACCGATTACAAGAAGTGTGCGGTGAAAGTGGTACGGGCATAAAAGCCATGACACAGAGACGCAGAGCCACAGAGAATATTTTATGTAACACCTGTCATTTAACTCTGTTCCTCTGTGTCTCTGTGTCAAAAAGCCCTTAAGGCGATACCCATGGCTCAATCCAGCAACGCAAGACGCAAATTCCTGGTCGATATCGCCAGAACAGCAGGAGGCGTTGCGTTATTTGGTTTGGGGCTTGGTTTGTATTCCAGGCAATCCAGATCTTTGCCTGCGCAGGCTTTGCGGCCACCCGGTGCACTCGATGAGGCAGATTTTACAGGTGCCTGTATACGTTGTGGATTATGTGTGCGTGATTGTCCGTATGACACACTGAAGTTGGCGAATATCGGCGAAGCGGTTGCATTGGGTACACCGTATTTTGATGCACGAGCCGTGCCGTGCGAAATGTGTGAAGACATTCCCTGTGTCAAGGCGTGTCCAACCGGTGCTCTGTATCATCAGCTGGAAAAAATTGATGATGCACGCATGGGTTTGGCGGTGATTGTTGATCAGGAAAGTTGTATTGCGTTTCAGGGTTTGCGTTGCGAGGTTTGTTTCAATATTTGTCCGGTGCGCGGTAAAGCCATAACACTGGATATGCAACACAATGCACGTACCGGCAAACATGCATTATTTATTCCGGTGGTGCACAGTGATGCCTGCACCGGCTGTGGAAAATGTGAGCATGGTTGCATACTGGATGAGGCTGCGATCAAGGTGCTGCCATTACAACTCGCCAGGGGCGAACTGGGTAAACACTATCGACTTGGCTGGGATGAAAAACGTAAAGCTGGCGGCAGTCTGGTAACACCGGATCAGCAGCATCAGTACAACCTGCCTGAAGGTATGCGTTACGAATATGAAGGTGAAGGATTAATAGCGCCAGAGAATGAAACGCCATTTTCTGATAATCCGCTGGATACCTTGAACAAAGGTTTTGATAAATGATGTTTAAAGATTTGACACAGAGACACAGAGATAACAGAGATATTTTATTTTTAATCTCTCTGTGCCTCTGTCTCTCTGCGCCAAAGGTTTTGTATTAATGGCAGCTGGTGTGTCACAACTTGGCAAAGATGCGATTAAAGCCAAAGGCTGGCTGAAAGCGCATCAATGGTTGCTGTTACGGCGTACCAGTCAGTTTGGAATTCTGTTTCTGTTTTTGCTGGGGCCATGGTTTGGTGTATGGATAGTGCAGGGTAATTTAGTGTCCAGCATGACACTGGATGTGTTACCGCTCACAGATCCTTACGTGTTATTGCAAACCCTGTTGAGCGGGCATCTGCCGGAAACCATTGCTGTTACAGGTGTCGTCATTGTTGTCGTGTTTTATTTGCTGGCAGGTGGGCGAGTGTATTGTTCATGGGTGTGCCCGGTTAATGTCATAACCGATACCGCCGAATGGTTGCGCTACAAGCTGGGTATAAAAAACGCGCAAACATTATCACGACGCACGCGCTATCTGGTGCTGGGCATGACACTGATACTGGCGGCTGTAACCGGTAGCCTGGCGTGGGAACTGATTAGCCCGGTAACCATAGTGCAGCGGGCATTGATTTTTGGGGTGGGTTACGCCTGGGTCATGATGCTGGGTATTTTTTTATTTGATTTGCTGGTGAGTCGTCGTGGCTGGTCTGGTCATTTATGCCCAGTAGGTGCGTTTTACAGTGTGCTCGGTTCCTGTAGTTTGTTACGTGTAAGTGCGGCCGCCCGCGACAAGTGCGACGATTGTATGGAATGTTTTGCAATATGTCCGGAGCCGCAGGTGATTACGCCCGCTTTGAAAGGTGCCAATAAAAATATTGGGCCCATGATCAAGGATTCAAATTGCACTAACTGTGGCCGTTGTATTGATATTTGTTCGAAAAACGTTTTTCGTTTCGATCAACGTTTTAACACATATGTCGCGCAGCAACATCAGGCTGGACTCACAAGTAAAGTGGGAGAAGGTTTGTGATCCGAAGACAGGTTTTTAATTTAAGTAATTCATCGAAGAGAGAGGTCTTGCCATGAAAAAAACTATATTGATGGGAATCGTATTAGCCGCTACGTGGCTGTTGCCAGCTCATGCTGCATTGCAATCCGAGCGTGGTGATGTTGCGCTGGATGCGGCGGATGAAAAAGCCGAACCCAAAAAATGGCAGGCTGATCGCGATCCCATTCCGCGTGACTCTGTGCAACAGCCGCCACTGATTCCGCACAAGATAGATGGCTATGTTATTAATCTGCAATCCAACAAATGCCTGACATGCCACAGCTGGGCGAATTACAAACAGGCTCACGCAACCAAAGTCAGCCAAACACATTTTTCAGACCGTGATGGAGATGCGATGTCGAATATTTCTGCGCGGCGTTATTTCTGCACGCAATGTCACGTACCGCAGGTGGATGCCAAGCCTCTGGTAGAGAATAATTTTAAACCGGTTCAGGCCATCAAGAACTGAAGCCGGCACTAGAGGATTAAAGCATGAGCGCGATCATGAATAAAATTAAACAGATTATTGAAAAATTAAAAAAACCCAGCGCGGCTTCACTTGGTAGTTTGATAATAGGCGGCTTTGTAGCCGGCATTATTTTCTGGGGTGGTTTTAATACCGCGATGGAGGCAACGAATACGGAAACGTTTTGCATTAGCTGTCATGAAATGGAAGAGAATGTGTACCAGGAATATAAATCCACCATTCATTATTCTAATCGCAGTGGTGTGCGGGCGACCTGCCCGGATTGCCATGTGCCAAAACCCTGGGTGCACAAAATAAAACGTAAAATTCAGGCCAGTAACGAGTTGTTGCATAAGGCACTGGGTAGTATTGATACACCGGAAAAATTCGAAGCAAAACGTCTAACCCTGGCACGCCATGTGTGGGACGCGATGAAAGAAACTGATTCACGTGAATGCCGCAACTGTCACGACTTTCAATCCATGGATTATGTCGCCCAGCAACGTCGTGGTCGCAACAGTCACATTGAAGGATTTGACAAGGGCATGACCTGCATAGATTGTCACAAGGGCATAGCGCATTCATTGCCTGCCATGTACGAGGTTGACCCGAGCGCCGTCACAGGTAATGCCGGTAAATAACCAGTGCGTTGTAAGGAACCTCTGGCATACCAGAGGTTCCTCGAACTCATTAATAACCCGTCAGTGAAAAATGCATAAAATCTTTTTGTCGACCCGCAATTTCACCGCCCCATTTAAATCCTGCTGCTTTCATCATCAATACAATGGCACCGTTACTTTCCAGGCTATAAGGGTCGACTCCGGGGCGCCAGGGTCCGCCGCGCGATAGCTGGCATTGCGGGCCAAATTCAATGCAATGGATATACAGGCCATTGTGTTCTGCATTGATATCCAGTGCCACGCCAAAGGAATGATTACTAAAGTCGGTGCGATTGCCCTGTGCATCTACTTCACCTCGTGTGCGCCCTACTCGGTAACCGGTAACTGACTTGATATAGGCGCCGCTATTAATGAGTCGGGTGAGTGTCTCCTGTGCTTTTGCAGCGTATTTTTTGCAGACTGAAAATTCAGGCAAACCCTGAATGTGAATCACCTGCTGGTCTTCCTGGCACACACTGCAACCACTCTGTGCATCGCGTTCATAGTCTGCAAGCAGTGCATAGTCTTTGCTGATTGACATGTTCTGTACAGCGCGTTTTTCATGCACATTCCAGCGCCAGTCATCATAGTGGCAGGTTTGCGCCGGGCAGATGCCGCATGCCAGTGTCGACGTAACAACGACCAGTGCTTGCAGTGTATTCATATGATCTATTCAACCTGGCATCTGCCTGTTTGCTATTTAATGGAGTGATTCATAATCGACGCACATGATGCCACTGATTTATCCCCTGGCGGAAGAAGGCCTGTTTGATGCTGCTCGTCATGGTTGTTGTGGCCTGGCCTGCGGTTGACGATGGCACTTACTTAAAACTGTGGGAGCGGGCTATGCCCGCGACGAAACCATAAAAGAATGAGTCCGCAAATAAACGCAAATGAACGCTAATAAAAACAAAAGCTTTTGCCTTATTTGCGTTTATTTGCGGACTTCCGCTTTTGATCAAGCAGTCGCGGGCATGGCCAGCTCCCACAGTTTTAGTAAGTGCTATTCGGGTCTGAGCCCGGGTTTCCGCTGTTCAGATGGGCCAGGCCACGGTATGTGGCCAGATTCGGGCCATCACGCTGACCTTAATCAGGGGGATTGATTAGATCTCCGCTTCTTGAATTGGCTTATCACCAGCCTCACCTTATAATGCCCCACCCTCAAACCCTGGAACGGTCGTTGACGGCTCCACGATTCTCTACTTCCGGGTTTCATGTTGGGTTTGAGGTTGTTAGCGGGTTCACCGTTTGGGTGAATACACTATTCAGTGGATTGCGTGATTTTCCCGGCACATGGCTGTGTTACAGGACTTGCCCTGCACCGGGAAAATCACACACTCCGCTGCAATCAATCACCATTCTCAGGTTTTACGAGGTTGTGTTATGCCTATTTATGAGTACCAGTGCCAGGCATGTGGCCATGTATTTGAAGCTATACAGAAAATGGCTGATGAGCCGCTGAAAAAATGCCCGGAATGCAACAAGTCAAAATTACAAAAACAGGTGTCGGCAGCCGGTTTCCGTCTCAGTGGCGGTGGCTGGTACGAAACCGATTTCAAATCCGGCAAGAAAAAGAACGTAACGGAATCCGGTTCCGGCGGCGGTGACAAATCTGGTGCTGCCAAAGCCTGTGGCAGTGGCGGCTGCGGATCCTGTCATTAAATAACAATCTTTCCCCCTGGCAGGGGAAAGGCGGGGGTTGCTTTTAGGCACTCCCCCTTCAACTCCTCCCGGCCAGGGAGGGTGTTCACTCTATATATATCTGGAAGAATAAAATGCGCAGTCACTATTGTGGTCATGTTAATGAATCCCTGGTTGATCAGGAAGTAACGCTTTGCGGCTGGGTCAATCGCCGTCGTGACCATGGCGGGGTGATCTTCATTGATTTACGTGACCGCGAGGGCCTGGTGCAGGTGGTGTTCGACCCCGACCGTGCCGAGGTGTTTGCCACGGCCGAGCGTGCCCGCAGTGAATATGTACTCAAGGTTCGCGGCAAGGTGCGCAAGCGTACCGAGAGCACCATTAACCCCAACATCAAATCCGGTCGCATTGAAGTGCTGGGTCTGGATCTGGTCGTGCTCAACAAGTCCGAGCCCTTGCCGTTTCAGATTGATGAAACCAATCTCAATGAAGATGTGCGCCTTAAGTACCGTTACCTGGATTTGCGCCGCGACGAGATGCAAATGCGTTTGATGCTGCGCGCGAAGGTGGCGCGGTTTTTACGCCGTTATCTCGACGACCACGGCTTTATCGATATCGAAACCCCGATGCTCACCAAAACCACGCCCGAAGGTGCACGCGATTATCTGGTGCCCAGCCGCACTCATCCCGGTGAATTTTTTGCCCTGCCGCAGTCGCCGCAGTTGTTCAAACAGCTGCTGATGATGTCAGGCTTCGATCGCTACTACCAGATTGTGCGTTGTTTCCGCGATGAAGACTTGCGTGCGGATCGCCAGCCCGAATTCACCCAGCTCGATATCGAGACCTCCTTCCTCGACCAGAATGGTGTGATGGTGATCATGGAAGACATGATTCGCGAACTGTTCGCCAATGTGCTGGAACAGCCGCTGCCTAATCCGTTCCCGCGTATGACCT
>JACPVK010000330.1 GCA_016191795.1 Gammaproteobacteria bacterium | reverse complement strand
TGTGTTTCTGGTCCTCTGTTATCAGGGCGGCACCCAAAAAAGCTATGTATAAAACCAGATGTCTGGAAATAATATCCAGGGCCGGGAACCCGGTATCGAAGAAATTTCTGGCAATAACCTGAATTAAGGTAAATGCGAGTAATAAAAACAGGCTCGCCGCCACCAGCATTTTTTCCAGCACGACAAGATTGTGTGAAAATCGTTTTATCATTTTTTTATTTTTTCACGACTGCCTGTCTGTATTGTTCAAGCAAATGACGACTTCGATCGAAATAAGACTGCGGTATATAACCGGACTCTGCCAATTTCGCCGCCGCTGAATCACGCAAACCTAAAAGCTCCTGCCATTCACTCTCATTCCAGTCCCACTGAAACACCATACCGCTTTTTTTCAGAATTTCGATACTGCGCTGATAATCAGCCCGGCCTTGCATCGTAATGCGCATTCCCAGCTCTTTACCGCTAACTCTTATTAACTTTTGCAAATCGTCGGGCAATTTATTGAAGTAACGACTATCAAGTACAATTGCACCCAGGGCATTGGTCATGGGTATATTGGTTGCGTAGTTCAGCCTGGTATGCCACTGCATGGCCATGGCACCGAATGGAGCATTATAAACGGTATCGATGCTGCCATGTTTGGCCGACAACTGGGTATAAACATCCACGATTGATAACGGGATTGGCGCTATATCAGCCGCACTGGCAAATGCCTCTCCCATTGGATCACCTTGCCATAGCCATATCTTTCGGGATTTTAAATCGGCGAGTGACTTAATCGGCGCCTTTGAAAAGAAATGTATAAATCCAACTTCTGGCCAGCCAATTAATTCATAACCATTTTCACGAAATCCTTTTTCAATTTCCGGCATTAAAGCATTACGCACATAATCAGACTCATCCGTATTTTTGAAAAAAAACGGCATTTCAACGACACGCGCCGGGGAATAGATTCTACCCACACCATAGCCCGTAAAAAATGCGCCCTGTAATTGCTGGCTGCGCATTTTTCTTAACACATCCGGTTCATCTCCCATAACACCACCCGGGTAAATCTTGAACACGAGTCTGCCCTGGCTTTTTGCTGTTATTTGTTGAGTCCAGGTATCGAGTTCTTTCATCCATGCCGTATCGGCGGGTATGAGTGTTGCAAACTTGATGGTGTAAACTTCCTGCGCACTCGCCATTATTGAGTACAGGCTTGCGGCCAGCAAAACGATTGGCTTTATATATTTATTCAAAACCATTGATGTTCCTTTTCAAGTAATTTTTTTGCCCTGGATTTAGCAATCGCGTTAACCAGCGCCTGTTCGGGATACAGGTCATCACTCGCACCAAGGACGGCTGTCAGTAAACTGTGAAACTTATTCTGATCAAATCTTTGCCGCTCCAGATACTGGGCCTGCAACACATCAATAACCAGCAATTTATTTTTTGTCAGTGCGCGTGCCTTATTAAAATGCTGATCTGATAGCTGGAAATTACCTCCCAGCATGGGCGAGCGTCCACCATGATAGACCGCCATGAATATATGCGGACCGGCTAAAAAATATTGCTCATCCAGTTCCAGCACTTTCTCCATCAGGATGACAGCTCTGGGTAATTCACCAATCGCTGCCACATCATCCCGATTTATATCTATCCATTTAGCCCAGCAGGAAGCCGTCCAGAACAGGGCTGGTATCGCGGCTTTGTCCAGCCTCTCCACATCTGCCCGGAGTTGATCGAGTGTGCTATCGGTTACTGAAATATCCAGCCCGGTATCACGCAAAGCCTGTAATCCATGGCGCATTCCCCGACGATACAGCCTGCCTGCTCGTTGGCTATCCTGATCCTCTACAAAACCAAATGCATAACCATAGTAGGCCTGGGCAGCATATTCTCTGAGCTGGCGGTTTTCAGGGTCATTAATCAGCATACCCTCCATCAGCTCGATATTGGGCCCAAAGGCCGACTCCGCCAGTTGCAAATCATTTTCACGGTACAGCGCTTCCATACCGCCTTCGACCATTGGCATGGATGCACGTACTGTCAGCTTATTCATGGAACAGGCGTTGAGCAAAACAACCAGTAACATCAGTGTTATTCGCAACATGCTGTAAATCCCCTTTAAAGTCCTGCACAGAGCCTAGCACGAGCAACAGACTACCGGAACACGTGTGCACGCCCTGCAATGTTATACTGCGCCGTCATTTATTCAGTTTGAACAATATGTCCGCAGCGCGCACCCTTTTATCCATTGTCGAATTAGGCGGATACCCTAATTTCGCAAACCTTTATCAGTCCAGAGGCTTGACCGTAGAACGCGCAGACAGCATGCGCAAGGCGGTCAAATTATTAAAGACCCTGCAACCTCGTGTCATTGTTGCCGAATTTAACTATCAAACTGATTTTCGGGATCGCAGCAGTAACCTGGAAACACTCATGGCAACCGTTTCCAAATTGCCCGACACACGCGTCATCGTATTTTTTGAGCAGGAACAGCGCGATAAACTCGACAAACTGATGAATCACTTCCATTTTTTTGATGTCCTGAGCTTTCCGATTGATGAACAGGCACTGTCCGACACCATCGATCGTGCTTTAGTGGAGTAACCATGCCCAACCTTTTCAGCGATCTTCCGGGACACCGCGAGCGCCATCTAAAACGTAAATATAACAATCCGCTATACGGTAACCCTGTCATCTCATTGGCTGAAATCGAGCAGGCCCGACAGGCCGACGACGTCCGGCGCGTGTTCGCGCACGGCGGCGATCAGCGTCTCGGGCGCGACCTTGATCCCCAGGTTGACGACCG
>JACPVK010000066.1 GCA_016191795.1 Gammaproteobacteria bacterium | reverse complement strand
TACGTCGGCGCTTCGCGCCGTCTCCGCTCGTCGCTCACGCGCAACGTTATGCCAAAGGAAAATAATAATGTCTCAAAGTGCTCAGGTTGTTAATGCTGGATTCTGGGTAAGATTAATAGCCTATCTACTAGATTTGGTGATATTAATAATCCCTGTCACACTCATAAATTTCGCATCAAGCGCATTATTGTTCTCAACATCAGGATTCATTGAGTATCTAAATGATGAGAGCATACAAGCAATTGTAAAAAACAATGTCATGGCATTGCTTATATGGGGTGTCTATTATTCATATTTCGAAAGCTCGTCTAGTCAAGGCTCTGTTGGCAAAATAGTTATGGGTTTAAGAGTTGTGAACTACGAAGGAAAGAAAATAACATTTAGCAGGGCATTATTAAGGTATGCATGCAAAATTCTATCAGCATTAATACTAATGCTTGGTTTTATAACCATTGCATTTACAGAAAAAAAGCAAGGCATACACGACATGCTGGCTGATACTCTAGTAATAAAATACAAGGCATAACAAGGCGTCCCAGCCGACGCCAAAAAGCGGCGCGGCTGAACGTTAACGTTAGGTATTAATGATCGATACCATCATTTCTGTTCTCATGTTTAGCCTAGCAGTCGTTGGTCTGGTGGGGTTTACCTTGGTTCCATATCGCACATATGAGTACTCTCGCTTTCTATTTAAAAATCGATTTAAATATCAATTTTTACTTGCAGTTCCCGCAATTGGTTGCCTTGTAACTGTGTGGTCAACAACATACTACAAAGTTATTTTCAAGTGCTTAACTGAAATGGTGTGTGGTGCAAATCGCGCACAGGGCGTTATTATATTGGCGCTGTTCGGTTGCATAGTTCTTATCTATGAGGTTGCTCGCTATGCCACAATTTGGCTCTACCGTCGCCATGTTAATACCTAACCCTGCGCTCAAGCGGGACGCCGCAGAAGCGCGGCGCCCCTTAGCTTCACGTTCGAATGTCCGTTTTTTAGTAAATCGTAATCGGTAAATTGGCTGCTATAGCGTGTTAACCGCCAGAAAATTTAACTTTCTTATGTAGTTATAATTTTGCAAATGTGGATGCGCTATGCGTTGTGAATTATTGCCGTGCTTGTTGGCCGATTGAGGTAGCCCAAGAAGCCAAAGCTTGGCCAAAACGGACAGGCTTTGGTTTTATGATCAGCAACGAGATTCGGCCCAGCTTGAAGGCATTGCGGTCGGGTCGCATGTTATGTTTTTCGGGGGCACTCAAAACGGCCTAACGTTGTGCGCGTGTTTCATCGGTTCATGGCTGCCGGGTAATATTTTTAGAAGGGCATGGAGGTGTTGCCTTCAGTCCAAAGATGCCACCACCAGCCGAATCTCACCGTACGAAAAGGCATCACCCAGATGTTCCTTGATCAGGTTCAGGCTGGCCCCGCCTTGTTCCGCCACCGCCTGTTTAATCAGCGCTATTTTTTCTTTCGATACGATGTCGTGGATGTCCAGTTCGCCCAGGCTTACAAAGTGGGCGAGGTGGCCTTCTATGGTGTTTCTGACCAGTCCCCGGGTGTCTGCAATTTCCTGCAGGCTTTTACCCTGTAAAAACAGTTCATAGCTAATGCGTTTGGTGTCTTTCTTCGCTGCGCTTTTAGTAACCGTCGGTTTGTTTATCGTCTGCTCCGGCATGGCTTGCGCCACAATGGCATGTGCGCGGCAATACTCGCTGACGATGGCGGTGATGGCGGCGCCGTATTTTTCCAGCGTGGCCCGGCCCACGCCGTTGATTTGCCGCAGCGCATCCGGCGTGGCGGGCAGCAGCCTGGCGATTTGCAATAAAACCCGCTGGTGCAGGATGCGGTAATGTTCCAGCTGTTCCTCGGCCGCCTGTTTGGCGCGCCAGGTTTTCAGCGCCTGCAACAGTTGCGGGTGCTGGACATCGGCGGTGATTGTGTCATCCGCCGGTTTTTTTGTGGGGGGCGGTGAATTGGGGGCGATTTCCGCAAGGGCCAGGGCGTTCAGGTAGGTGTGGGTGGCAAAGCCGTGGTGGCAGCTTTGCAGCGCGCCGGTTTTAACGACGAGCTGATGCCGCAAGAATACGAGGGTCTGGTTGATGTGTTTTTTGATGTCCTTGTTGTCGGTATCAAAACCAAAACCGGACGTCCACCTGATCAGGCCGGATTGCAATTTGTCCAGGAAGTAATGCGCTGCTTTTTGTACGCGCTGCTGTATAGCCGCATCGTCTTCCGGCACCGTGTTGCGTTCAAATAATGCTTGCAGTTGGCGCCGGAATTTACCGGCAACGATGATGATGTCGTCGCTGGTTAGTTTTTCCATGGCCTCGATGCCAGATGGCGCTGTTGTTTGCACCAGCGCGCCGTGCTCGCGCAGCTGGTTGCCGAGATTTTTCAGGCCAGACGCCAGCGTTTGAAAATCGAAACATTCCAGCAGCAACTGTTGCTGGTAGAAAATTCTGGCGCTGGTCAACTGTTGCTGTGTTGGCGGATGCTGGCTGGCCTGGTCAACAAATTGCGCCACCGTGCTGTCGGTTTTAACCGCGCCTTGCGTCAGCGGCGTGCTCAGCACCAGGCCTTCAAATGTTTTGCATCGGCTCAGGGCAACATATACCTGGCCGTGGGAAAACGCCGCCTGCGCATCAATGATGGCGCGTTCAAAGGTCAGTCCCTGGCTTTTGTGGATGGTGATGGCCCAGGCCAGGCGCAATGGGTACTGGGTGAAACTGCCGATCACATCCGGGGTGATTTCCCGGGTGGTCGGATCCAGCGTGTACTGGATGTTTTCCCAGGTGCACGGCGCCACCAGGATGGCGTCTTTTTCATCGGGGCAGGTCACCTTGATGTGTTCCTGGTCAATGCCGGTGATCTGGCCGATCTTGCCGTTGAAGTAGCGTTTTTCCGGGGAAGCGTCGTTGCGCACGAACATCACCTGCGCGCCTGCTTTCAAGGTTAATTGTTCCGCCGTCGGGTAGCTGTATGCCGGGTAATCGCCTTCGATGCGCGCCGCAAAGCGGAAGGGTTTTGAAGGCAATGACTGTAACTGCCGTTCATTGATGTTGTCGGCGTTGCGGTTGTGGGTGGTGAGGGTGATGTAGTCCTGGTTTTCAGCGGGTTGAAAATCCGGCAGGTAGCGCGTGTTCAGGCTGTGCAGCACGGCAGCATCCAGTTGGTTGTCGCGCACCCGGTTTAACAGCGCGATAAAATTTGCATCGGACTGGCGGTATATATGTTTCAGTTCGATGCTGATCATGTCGGTCTGATGCAGCGCATGGCTGCTGAAGAAATAACAGGAATCGTAATAGGGTTTGAGCAATTGCCATTCGTCATCCTTGATCACCGGCGCCAGCTGGTGCAGGTCGCCGATCATCAGCAGCTGCACGCCGCCGAAGGGCCGCTGACGATGTTTGTAGCGGCGCAACACGGCATCAACACTGTCCAGCACATCGGCGCGTACCATGCTGATTTCATCAATCACCAGCAGATCGAGGCTTTTGATGATATTGATTTTTTCCTTGCTGAAGCCACGTTGCTGCATGTCGCTGCCCGGCACATAAGGGCCAAACGGCAATTGAAAAAAAGAATGCAGGGTAACGCCACCCGCATTGATGGCGGCGACGCCGGTGGGCGCGGTGACGATCATGCGCTTGGGCGTGTGCTGTTTGAGCTGGTGTAAAAACGTGGTTTTGCCAGTGCCGGCTTTCCCCGTGAGGAAAATATGATGGCGGGTGTACTGAACAAAATCGCGTGCCAGTTGCAACTCGGCGTTTTGCGTAGCGGGTGTTTTAGCCGGCATGGCAGTCGTCCTTGTCTTGAGT
>JACPVK010000329.1 GCA_016191795.1 Gammaproteobacteria bacterium | reverse complement strand
GTAACCAGCCTGATTAAAGCAGCTGAAATAGCCCTGGTAGATGCACGTAACAATCCGCGATTGTTTTCAATTTATTCTGAAGAGATTGCAGGCACTGATCTTTATTCTCTGGATATAGAAACTGAACTCGACAAAGCGGTTGATAACGATGAATTATCACTCTACTTTCAGCCACAGATAAATTTATCGACAGGCCAGATATACGGCGCCGAGGCTCTGATACGCTGGCGCCACCCGGATAAAGGATTTATTCGACCCGACATATTTATACCCATTGCGGAACACAGCGGCCAGATACACAAGCTTACCTGGTGGACATTAAATACGGCATTGCGCCTTATAAAGGAATGGCCAGGCAGTCATAGTCATCTAAAGGTTGCAATTAATATTTCAGCGAAAGTCTTAAAAGACCTGTCCTTTGTAGACTCCGTCAGATCTGCCCTAAAATTCTGGAACGTCAGCAGCAACCGTCTAACACTGGAAATAACCGAAAGTGCGTTGATGGAGGATCTCACTACCAGCTTCATAACACTGGAGGAATTAAAAGCAATGGGATTCGGCATTTCCATTGATGACTTCGGCACCGGTTATTCATCCATGGCCTATTTTAAAAACATACCTGCCATTGAATTAAAAATTGACCAGTCATTTGTTTTTTATATGATGGAAAACCCTATGGACAAACATATCGTCACCACCATTATTGGACTTGCACACGGCTTCAACTTGAACGTGGTTGCCGAAGGTATAGAAAATGAAAGAACTTTCGATACTTTAAAGCAACTCGGTTGCGACATTGCCCAGGGCTTTCACATAGCCAGACCCATGCCGCAAACCGAGTTTGTTAACTGGGTTAATCAATACAATGAGACTTGATTACTATATCCAAACAAGATTATCTATTGAGTCTTCTGCAGTCTGTTTTGTTAACCACCCATTGCCGCACCATACACTTGCATACATTTCGAACCAGTCACCAATTTCAAAAACCGTACTACTATACAGTTTTGAATATATTGCATAAATCAGCATTACAACCGGACATACAGAGTTTCGGCGCTATATGAACACGATGAAATCTATTCGACTATTAACCAGTCTGGCCTTGATATCGCTAACCCTTGCCGGCTGCGGCACTACGTCTTATAAAAACACGACTAACTTCAATAGTAAACTGGCAGCCAGCAATAACAACGTGGAAATTAACACCAAACTAATGGCTCAGTACCAGGAATGGCGCGGCATACCATATCGGCACGGCGGCCTGAGCAAACGAGGGATTGATTGCTCAGGTTTTGTCTACTTAACATATCGCAATAAATTTGGCATTAACCTTCCCCGCTCAACCGAACAACAATCACAAATCGGGATACAGGTTGATCCACGCGCAATTCGTGCCGGAGACCTGGTTTTTTTCAACTCACTATTCACAGATACACATGTCGGCATCTATCTTGGCAATCGTAAATTTCTACATGCATCAACGAGTCAGGGCGTTATGATATCGAATATGGATAACGATTATTGGCGTGACAAATTCTGGAAAGCACTGAGAATTTGATCGGCATGTGCCAAATGGAGACAGATCTATATACAATTCATCAACTGGAATGATCGACAGAAAATAGACTCGTTCATATACGCACAGTTATGATCGCTCTACTCGATGCCTGGCACGTATAAAATCCTTATGCGACACATGAATCAGATCACTGATCCTTCGCACCATATGCTCTTCATATTTATCCAGAACATTATCTGCAAACGCCACCGCCCATAAGGCCTCTACTAATTTAATTTTTTGTGGCTGGGTATAGTGCTGTGCGATCAAACGTGTAAATTGATGATAATCCGTTGCCTGATGCCTTTCTTCATGCGCCAGAGCATAAAGATTCTCTGCTTCATCTGCCGTTAGTTTAAGCTGATCAATCATGACTTTTTTTACTGCGTTTACTTCACTGTCATTCACATGCTCATCCTGCAAGGTCATTTCAACCAATAAGGCAGCAGCTGCGAGATTAAGTTGATGTTCAACTGAGGCACTGTCTCCATCACTGAGTGCAAAGTGTGTTTCAAAGTAGATTTGAATTTTTTTAAGCATATGTATTAACTCACTTCAGGTGCGGTTTAAACGAAATCCCGGAAGTCGCACGTAACCAGATCAGTTCACGCATTAAGCTTTCACTATTTCTTCCATCAGGTTACGCAACCAGATCAACCCTGGATCACGATCCAGTCTGGCATGCCAGATCAGGTACACAGGCGCAGGATCTATGGTTATGGGTGTATCCGTCACCCAAAGTTCAGACCGAAATTGCACGCTATCAGCCAGACGTTGAGGCACCACAGCAATCAGGTCACTTTGAGTAAGTAATACGGGTACAACAGAAACGTGATTCACTGTTACCGCCACCCGACGTTGTAACCCTTCTGCCTGTAACGCTCGGTCCACATAGTCGTAGGCATCACCGGATCGGGATACCAGCAAGTGACGGGCAGCCAGAAAATTCTTTTTAGATACCGGTTTTCCAGCCAGGGGATGATCCTTTCGCATCACCAGTTTGAATTGGCCGTTAAACAGAAAATGCGAACGCAGGCTGCGATCATTCTGTCCACGCGGGCCCAACGCCAGATCAATACTGGCTTCGCGCAGCTGATCCACCGCCCCTTGTTGCGTAAACGGAACCGCATACAAATCCACCAGGGGTGCAAGACGACTTATCTCTTTCATGAGTGGTAGCCAGTACAAATCGACTGAGAGATCCGTGAGGGCAATACGAAATTTTCGTCGTGATTTATCAGGTTCAAAGACGCTTGAATCCAACGCCACCGACAGCTGGTTTACCGACTCACGAACCTGCTCCCACAGGCTAAGAGCATAAGCAGTAGGCTCGATTTGACGACCTTTTTTGATAAAAATCGGGTCTTGCCACAGCTCACGCATACGCGAGATAGCGTTTGATACGGCGGGCTGGGTCATACCCAGACGGTCTGCCGCCCGG
>JACPVK010000342.1 GCA_016191795.1 Gammaproteobacteria bacterium | reverse complement strand
TCTGTGTGCTCTGTGACTCTGCGGCAGTCATTTATTTTTTCGCTGCATTCAGGTCTGATTCGGCATTGTTTATGCCCAGTTTATAACCCAGTGATACATGGTGAAAACGTGCATTACTGTAATCATCGTGTATCGCAAAGCCCAGGTTGTACACCTTGCCGCTTTCCAGATTAATGTCGCCAGGTTTGCCTGTTTTCAGCGGGCGTTTAAGTTCAACTGTCCAGGTGCCGCCGTTTAATGTGGCGTTGAATTCAACTGCGCCGCCGTCATTGCTAACGCGTTCTTTCAATACGTGGCCATTTTCAGAAACCTTCTCACCCATCTTGTAGCGCATGAGATCCATATAATGGCCAGCGCCCAGTTCGGCTTTGATTTCGTCGTCGGACTTCAGTTTGTTCCAGCCACCCAGTGGATCGACCTTCAGTTCGATCTCGGTACGGCTTGCACCGATATATTTGGTAACACCCTGGCCCGCGTATTGTAATGAAGTGCCGGCAATGGCGCTTTGATCCGGCGCAAATGGCATGGTGCGACTATCTGCATGGCAGGTTCCCCAGCAACCGGTACGGTCGGCGTACTCCACATCGTCGGTTGCCAGCATAATGGCCAGTTTTACCTTGTTGGCAGGGTCCATTTTGCCGTCTTTGGCGAAGGGGGCGGCGGCGTGGTCACCATCGGGCCACTGGAAGCGCAACAACAGATTTTTGCCGTCGTTAGCCGCTTGCACCTGTACCGGTATGGAGCCGCGTTTACCGGGAATCGGGGTGGGCTCTACACCTTCCTTGAGGCCGGTAACAATCTTATGGCCCATGTCGCCGGTTTCCTTGTCATGGCACTCGGTGCAGCGATCGCCTGATTTAAAGGCGCGGGCACCGCCGTGAGTACGACCCAGCACCCATTCCATGGAGGTTTGGCCTGGGTAAAACACGGTGATTTGTCTGGCAGGGATGGTGCTCCAGCCAGCGCCGCCTGCCGCTTTGGCAGGGGCTGCTTTTTCAGTGGTCACAGGTGCAGCAGGTGTTGCAGCAGGTGCCGTTTCGGTTTTGGTTGCTGCGGCAACGGGTGCGGGTTCAGCCGCTGTTACGGCTGCCGGCATGGCAGCTTGTACGTCTACGGCGGGTGTTGCTACCGGTGCTGCAGCTACTTCATTCGTCAGCAATGCCTGCCACTGTGGTGCAATCGGACGTATGTGATCTGCGCGCGGCTTTTCCAGAGCATCAATTTCTTCATCGGTTAACTGGTCGTGTACTTTTTTGTGCGCAATGCCTTTATGGCAATCGATACAGGTGTTGCCGGCCTGCATGGCGTTGAGATGCTGTTTTTGTGAACGGTCTTTCTGGCTTCCCGGATTCATGGTGTCGAAGTTATGGCAGTTACGGCACTCGCGCGAATCGGTTTCTTTCATGGCACGCCATACATTTTTGGCCAGTCGTAACCGGTTCTCATCGAATTTTTCGGGTGTATCAATCGTGCCCATAATTTTATGCAGTACTTCGTTACTGGCCTGGATTTTTCTGGCGACTTTATGCCCCCATGGGTCGGGTACATGGCAGTCTGAACAGGTAGCACGTACACCACTGCGGTTGGTGTAATGAATGGTTTTCTTATATTCCTGATAAACGTTATTTTCCATTTCATGGCAGGAAATACAAAAATCCAGGGTGTTGGTCACTTCCATACCCGTGTTAAAACCACCCCAAAAAATCACACCGACAACCATAAAGAACAGGGCTGCACCGACAGTTGTGCCGAGTATTATTTTTCGTGTGAGTAACTGACGATACAGGTCAAACATGATTTTCTCCTGGCCTAGTGCCTGAAATATTTGGCACCAAAATAATGATTGGCTGATGTTACGGCATTGATGAATGTCAAGTTATAGAATTTGTGTCATTTTCTGGCAAAATGCCTGGTGATGTGTACTGCTTTTGACATGTATCAAGGTCGTTTTGTTTGACGGCAGCGCATTATGCGTGCGTATTGGATAAATAGCCATTTGCCAATAAAACCATCTTTACCTACAAACAGGGGGTATCAAATGAAGAGGTCATATATTACCAAATCGCTGATCGCATTGGCCGTAGCAAGCGCGTTTAGTGGTGTGGTGCAAGCAGCAGCAAAAGAAGAAGCTGCACCCGCGATGACAGCCGAGCAAAAAGCCAAGGCATCACAAATATATTTTGAACGTTGTGCAGGCTGCCACGGTATTTTACGTAAAGGCGCTACCGGTAAAAATCTGGAACCAGTCAATACCATTAAGCTGGGTAGCAAGCGTCTGGACAAGATCATCAGTCTGGGTACAGACGGCGGTATGGTGAATTTTGACGACATTCTGACCAAAGATGAAATTGCGTTGATGGCGAATTACATCCAGCAAACACCTGATGCACCACCGGAGTGGGGCATGAAGGAAATGATGAACAGCTGGAAGCTGGTGATTAAGCCGGAAGATCGTCCGAAAAAACCGATGAGCAAAATCAATCTGGACAATGTGTTCTCGGTAACTCTGCGTGATACCGGTGAAGTAGCATTGATAGATGGTGATACCAAGCAAATCTGGGGCATAGTGAAAACCGGTTATGCGGTACATATTTCACGCCTGTCTGCTTCAGGTCGTTATGTTTTTGTAATCGGCCGCGACGGCAAACTTGATTTGATTGATATGTGGTTTGAAAAACCCACGATTGTTGCAACACTGAAAATCGGTATCGAAGCGCGTTCAGTGGATACCTCCAAGTTTAAAGGTTATGAAGACAAATACGCGATTGCCGGTGCCTACTGGCCACCACAATATGTGATTACCGAAGGTGACACTCTCAAACCGCTGAAAATTGTTTCTACTCGCGGTATGACAGTTGACGGTGATTATCATCCTGAGCCACGTGTGGCTTCAATTGTGTCTTCTGAAGACAAGCCTGAATGGGTTGTTAACGTGAAAGAAACCGGCATGATTCAACTGGTGGATTATTCAGATATTAAAAACCTGAAAACCACGACCATTGAATCGGCCAAGTTCCTCCACGATGGTGGCTGGGATTCAACCAAACGTTATTTCCTGGTAGCCGCCAACGCCTCTAACAAGGTGGCTGTGGTGGATACACATACTGGCAAGCTGGCAGCACTGGTTGATACCAAGCCCAAACCACATCCGGGTCGTGGTGCAAACTTTGTTCATCCAACATTTGGTCCGGTATGGGCAACTTCGCATCTGGGTGCCGACGTGATTTCACTGATTGGTACGGATCTTGAAAAACATCCGGCCAATGCGTGGAAGGTGGTCGCCGAGTTGAAGAATCATGGTGCTGGCTCGTTGTTTGTGAAAACACATCCAAAATCCAGGAATCTTTGGGTGGATGCACCACTGAATCCGGAACCGGAACTGGCAGAATCCGTATCGGTTTACGATATAACGGATCTGAACAAGGCGCCTGAGGTTATCAACATTGCCAAGCTGGCTGGTTTGCCTGCATCCAAGGCTGTCAAACGTGTTGTACATGCGGAATACAATGCAGCTGGCGATGAAGTCTGGTATTCAATCTGGGCAGGTAAAACTGAACCATCCGCCATTGTGGTAATGGATGACAAGACTCGCAAGTTGAAGACTGTCATTAAGGATCCACGTTTGATTACACCAACAGGCAAGTTCAACGTGCATAACACGCAGTACGATGTTTATTAATTTTTAAACATACACGCTGTGTAACAACAAGCCAGTGCAGCAATGCACTGGCTTTTTTATGCGTGTCAATCAGCCCGTAGCAAATTCTGTCGTGTAAGAGCGTTAGACTGTAGGGTGGATAAGTGCAACGCATCCACCCACTGCTGACAAGGTGGATGCGCTTTGCTTATCCACCCTACGGCATTGTTGGGGGTTGCCTGATACTGGAAAAGATTGGACACAGAGACGCAGAGTACGCAGAGCTTTTTATTAGGGAGCCTCTGATTAAGTCAGATAATACTATTTCTTTCGTCATTCCCGAATGCTTTTGTCGGGAATCTCAGCGATATTTCACGGAGATTCCCGACAAAAGCATTCGGGAATGACGCTGAATTATTTGTGTTGATACTTGTTCGGAGGTTCCTTAGATTAATCTCTGTGATCTCTGTGATCTCTGTGACAAAGGTTTTCAACTCCTTACCACCCGCGATACGCGAATATATATCATCACAGCACCAAATAAATTTAACCAGAACACGGCGAAGTTAATTAGCCAGGCTATGACGGCGGGATAAAAAAACCAGTCCGGTTTAACGAAATAGAGAATGGTCAGAACCAGAGCTAGCCAATACAAACCAAATTGCGCCATGCAACGCTTATTGCTGATGATTTCAAGCATGTTTGGTATCTTGATGCGTGGTTTGTTAAAGGCCAGTTTGCGATTGAGATTTAGCCACACCAGAAAGGGCACTATTTTGTACAGCATGCCATTCATGACGGGTACGACAAATCCAAATATAAAGGACATACCGATCGCTGTATCCAGATCCGAGTTTACCGCCTGGGCGTACAAATATAACAACATGCTAAAGAACAGGCCGATGATGCCTGTGACCCAGAAATACAGACTGGTATCGGTAGAAAATTTTTTGCGTTGTATTTGCAAATGCAGGGTGATGCTGATGAAAGTCAGTAACAGCAGGCAAATTAATAATGCCAGTGTAAAACTCAGCCAGGGTTGTTGTAGCCAGATATGTAACGCTGACCAGATGATGAGCAGTGACAGAATACCGGGCGTTAACCAGCGGCTGATCACTTTGGGATAATCATGTGTCACCTCAAACATGGGGATGACCTGGTACGCAATGGAAATAATCATGATATTGACCCAGCCAATTGCCGCCCAGGCAATGTGCAGAGGTGTGTTGTTGCGTAACAAATACGTCATACCCGTGTGGCCAGAGAGCAGCCATACTCCAAGACCTATGGCTATCCATAGCGACACCACGGCAACACGCATGCTGCGTACGGCGTCGTTGCTGGCAATGCTGGTAAATAATGCATGTGTTAATAGTGGTAAAAAAATAACAAACGTGAGGCTGAGCAGAATCAATGCGGTTTGCATAATGGATTGATGGCCGGAAAAAAATCCATAAGCCAGTAGTGCAACGCCTGCAGAAAACAGGCTGTGTATTAACAGGCTGGTATAGCGTGCGGCGAATAATCCGCGTCCGGAGATTACCGGCAGGAGTTGAAACATGGCGCCAATCATGATCATGGTAATAAAACCAAGCGTCATGAGGTGCGTGAAGGCCAGCGTTTGTGGTAGCCACCTTTCCTGTAATAATGGCGGGCCGGTTATCAGCCATAACACCATGGCAGCCATGGCGAACAAGGGCGCGGTAATAAAGAAACGCAGCGGAATGCTGATGTCAGGTGACTGGTTAAGTGATAGTGATCCGAAGTTCATTTTTAAAATCCATCCTAAATGAACGCACTGAAGTCGGTATGGTTAGCGGCAGTGTGATTCTCTGTATGCGAATCAGCCGGAAATTATATTTTTAATGGCCTGTGCACTGGCTTTGTCATTCGCTTTCCAGATGTAAATATCAAATGCGCTTGTGGTGCCGGTGATCACCTTGTATTGGAAGCCGTTGTCATAAAGTATGTTATACAAAGGGAATGGTTGCATGCGGTGAATCATCTTGATGTATTCACCGTCTTTCAGTTTTTGCAGTGCATCCATCGCCACTTCCATGGGCGCGGGAGGCTGCATGTCATGTACGTCGAGGATGATTTCTGTCGGCATTTGCTTGCTCGTAGCTTGTTCAGGCGGTACAGGTGTTTGATTTTCTTAAATCGTAAGTATCCGATAGTCCATTGCCTGATAAGTTTTGATCCATCATTGGATACAGTACGTTCTCTTCTTTCATATTATGTTGTTGCATAAATATGAACAACGATTCGGCAACGCCCAGAAAACCGGATGCGCTTTCTCTGGCTGCTGCCTGTCGCAAATCATCAAATAATTCACGCATGGTCTGGTGTTCTTCGCGCATAACCTCGGTAGGCCCATGAATCATGCCGGTTTGTTGTTCGAACGCGGGAAACAAAACGCTTTCTTCGTGATTAAAATGCTGCAGTACATTGCGGGTAAAAAGATCGGTGTATTCCCTGGCTGCTGCCCAGTCTTTACGAGCGGCATGTTTTTGCGCTTCTACAAACATATCATCGCAGCGTTTGTGATCTTCGGACATGACCTGATGTATTGAGTGCATAAGAAAT
>JACPVK010000341.1 GCA_016191795.1 Gammaproteobacteria bacterium | reverse complement strand
TTCCTGACTTCATCAATCTTGTCACGCATCGCCGCCGCCTGTTCAAACTCCAGGTTTTTGGCATGCTCATACATTTGTTTTTCCATCTTGTCGATTTCGCGGCTGGCCTGCGCCGGTGTCATATGCGCGTACTCTGCGACATGTTCGGCCACCTGGAGAAATTTTTGCTGGTAACGTTGCTCATATCCGGTTTGCATAATATCGGTAATGGCGCGCTCTATACCTTTGGGTGTAATGCCATGATCCAGATTGTATTGCCTTTGTATATTGCGGCGACGATCGGTTTCATCCAGTGCACGGCGCATGGAGCCGGTGATGGAATCGGCATACATAATGGCGCGGCCGTTTATATTGCGCGCAGCTCGGCCGATGGTTTGTATCAGCGAACGATCAGAACGCAAAAAGCCTTCCTTGTCGGCATCGAGTATGGCCACCAGCGCCACTTCCGGCATATCCAGTCCTTCGCGCAGCAAGTTGATACCTACCAGCACATCGAATTCACCCAGCCGCAAATCGCGAATAATTTCCATACGCTCAACGGTGTCGATATCGGAATGCAAATAACGCACTTTGGCGCCGTGCTCACTCAGGTATTCGGTTAAATCTTCGGCCATGCGTTTGGTGAGAGTGGTGATCAGCACGCGCTGTTTTATGGCGACGCATTTGTTAATTTCGGATAACACATCGTCCACCTGATTCGACACCGGCCGTATTTCCACTTCCGGATCCACCAGGCCGGTGGGGCGAATGACCTGTTCCACCACCTGTTGCGAATGTTCGGCTTCGTATTTACTGGGCGTGGCCGACACAAAAATACTTTGCGGGCGAAGCTTTTCCCATTCTTCGAATTTCAGCGGGCGGTTATCCAGTGCCGAGAGCAATCGAAAACCGTAATTCACCAGATTTTCCTTGCGTGACCGGTCACCCTTGTACATGGCACCCAGCTGCGGCACGGTAACATGCGACTCATCGATAATCAGCAGTGCATTTTGCGGCAAATAATCAAACAAACACGGTGGCGGCTCACCCGGCGCACGGCCGGATAAATATCTCGAGTAATTTTCAATACCGGTGCAGTAACCCAGCTCTCGCATCATTTCAATATCAAACTGCGTACGCTCCTGAATACGTTGCGCCTCGATTAATTTATTGTTGTCACGAAATTGCTGCAAACGCTCGCGTAATTCTTCCTTGATTTTTTCGATAGCCTCTTCAATAGTGGATCGCGGCGTCACGTAATGGGTTTTGGGATACACCGTGAGTCGCGCCACCTTGCGCAACACTTCGCCGGTTAAGGGATCAAAATAACTGAGCTGCTCCACTTCATCATCAAACAATTGCACGCGCACGGCTTCATGCTCGGAATCCGCCGGATGAATATCAATCACTTCACCCCGCGCGCGATAAAAACCGCGACGCAATTCCAGATCGTTGCGCGTGTACTGCATTTCGGCCAGGCGCCGCAAAATATCGCGCTGCCCCACCTTGTCACCTTTCACCAGATGCAACACCATGCCCAGATACAATTTGGGATCACCCAGACCATAAATCGATGAGACGGTAGCAACAATAATGGTGTCTTCGCGCTCGAGTATGGCTTTGGTGGCCGATAACCGCATTTGCTCGATGTGTTCGTTGATAGACGAATCTTTTTCGATATAGGTGTCACTGGCCGGCACATAGGCTTCGGGCTGGTAATAATCGTAATAGGAAACAAAATATTCCACGGCGTTACGCGGAAACAGCTCTTTCATTTCACCGTAGAGCTGTGCAGCCAGTGTTTTGTTGGGCGCCAGTATCAGGGCAGGACGCTGCACAGACTGTATTACATGGGCGATAGTGAAAGTTTTACCCGACCCGGTAACACCCAGCAGCGTCTGATCCGACAGGCCATCGTTGATGCCTTCCACCAGTTTGGCGATGGCATTGGGCTGATCACCGGCCGGGCGGTTGGAACTTTGGATTTCAAACAGGTTGGACATTGAATATAATCACGCACGGTTTTAAATGTTCGAATACCGCATAGCGGCGTACATACTCCCCCTCTCCCTTGAGGTACCCAAAGGGCATAAAGGAGAGGGGTGGGGAGAGGGTGAAAATACAACACCCAAACACTCACACCCTCAGGGGAGAATAAAATCTGCTACTTAACTAACAGAACAAATCAGGATTAGATACTTTGGCCACTCAATCTTCCCATCGTGTACAACGCGTTAAGCCCTCGCCGACCCTGGCCGTGACCACTCTTGCCGCACAAATGCGCGCCGCCGGCCGCGATGTGATTGGCCTGGCCGCAGGCGAACCGGACTTTGACACCCCGACACATATTAAAGAGGCGGCCATCAAGGCAATTAACAGCGGCTTTACCAAATACACCGCGGTCGATGGCACCCCGGGACTCAAGAAGGCCATTATAAACAAGTTCGAAAAAGACAATGGCCTGAGTTACAAGCCCAACCAGATTCTGGTGTCGTGCGGCGGCAAGCAAAGCTTTTTCAACCTGGCCCAGGCCCTGCTCAACGATGGCGATGAAGTCATCATCCCGGCTCCCTACTGGGTATCCTATCCGGATATGGTCATGCTCGCCGGCGGCAATCCGGTGATCGTTCAGGGCAACCAGGCCCAGGGCTTCAAGATTACGGCCCAGCAATTAAAAGCTGCCATCACCCCCAAAACCCGTTTATTCGTTATCAACAGCCCGTCCAACCCTTCCGGCAAGGCTTATACCAAAGCCGAGCTCAAGGCACTGGCCGATGTGCTGTTGCAACACCCCAATATCATCATTGCCACCGATGATATGTACGAACACATCCTGTGGACGCCCGAGCCGTTCTGCAACATTTTGAATGTCTGCCCCGAACTCTACGACCGCACCCTGGTGCTCAATGGTGTATCCAAGGCCTATGCCATGACCGGCTGGCGAATTGGCTATGCCGCCGGCCCGGCCTCGATCATTCTGGACATGAACACCATTCAGTCACAGAGCACCTCCAACCCCACCTCGATTTCACAAGTGGCGGCCCAGGCCGGCCTGGAAGGCGATCAGTCTTTCCTCAAGGAAATGAACACCGCCTTCAAGTCCCGCCATGACTTTGTATTAAAGGCACTGAAGGAAATTAAAGGCGTGGATTGCGTAGCCAGCGACGGCACCTTCTATATCTTCCCGGATTTCACCGGTGTCATGCATAACCTGGGCATCAAGGACGATATCGAACTGGGCAAAAAACTGCTGGAAGAAGCCGAAGTGGCACTGGTTCCCGGCTCGGCCTTCGGCAGCCCCGGGCATATGCGCATTTCCTTTGCCACCAGCCAGGGCAACCTGGAAAAAGCCCTGCAACGTATTAGCGCCTTTGTGAATAAATAATGAGTGCTAACAACGGTTGACCGTTTTGGATCAAAACGGTAGGATGCGCGCCTCAAGACTGAACGGCCAAAAGCCGGCATCTATTCCTCGATAGCTCAGTTGGTAGAGCAAATGACTGTTAATCATTGGGTCCGTGGTTCGAGTCCACGTCGAGGAGCCAAATTCAAAGCCCCGCATGGCGGGGCTTTTTTATGCCTGCCAGGAAAACCTAATTACCCACGCCAGGCTCATCCATCCGTGTCAGCAACTTATTGGAACGCCACCTGATTAATTTGATGATTTGATTGATGGTTTCACATTCCCCATGCTGCTCGGCAAATTCTTGTTGTAATAATTCCGACTCAACCACAATCTTTTCAGCCATCTCATGTAAACGCTGACGAATGATTTTAATATTCATACCGATATCACTGGCAAACTGTTCCCAATGACGCGTCATGATCCACCGTGGTCGATCTTCCCCACCAATTCGCATGGCTAATCGCTCGGTTAAACCCGGATAAACAGCCGTACTCATCAAGTCATAAAAAGGCGCCAGAACCGGACCCTCTTCCCTGAAAAGCAGGGAAATATTTTTACCGTGCGCATCCGCATTGCCGATTAGATAATTAAACGCCACCCAGCCAAGCAAATTTCTGATATCCACCACCGGTGTCATACTGATATTTCGCAGCAGATCAAAGCAGCGCCGCAAAGAAGGACCACCTTCCTTTTCGTATTTCATTTCGGCCACTATGCCCAAAGCCTGGCAGAAATCCTCCTGATGTAATCGAACCACGTTACCATCTTTTTCCATTGGTCGGTCATAACGCCTGACCACGTACAGCTTTAGTTGTTTATGTAAAAGCGTGGTAACCGGCACCGGCAATCCCATTCGGTCAGCCAGCTGCATGCAGAATATTTCGTTCTCGACTGTACCGGAATAATGTGCAATCGGCGGTTTGAGAATATGAGAACTGGCCCGGCTACCCGATGGCACATAAACCTGCTGTGCACGCTCATCAAAGTAAACGGGTAACTTATTCTGTACGCCCGCCAAAGAAAGCCGAATACCGGTTTCACCTGCCAACATTGGGCGCGCAGGTAATCCCCTGATCAATTCATTGAGCTGTTCATCATTGAGCAATCGATACTTGCCCGTCTCTCTG
>JACPVK010000340.1 GCA_016191795.1 Gammaproteobacteria bacterium | reverse complement strand
GCCACAAATCACACCGGATGATCGCATCATTATGGATTTATCCGTGAACAAGGACGCCATAGGTGAGGTATACGCCGGCATCCCGAGCATCGACACCCGTGAAGTACAGACGCAGGTGCTGGTCAACAATGGTGACACTGTTGTTCTTGGCGGCATTTATGAAAGTGCCATCACCAATGGTGTGGACAAGGTGCCTTTTCTGGCTGACCTTCCCCTGATTGGCTCGTTGTTCCGCCATTCACTGGAAAGAGACGAAAAAGCTGAATTACTGATCTTTGTTACACCAAAGATCCTGAAAGAAACAATGTCGTTCTAATGCTGGAGCTGGAGATGCGTATGCAATCAATAATTAAAACATCGTGCGGCGCGGCATTGGTAGTGATACTTGTTGGCTGCGGCGACACAGAGGGCGGATTCACTTCTAGTGGCAGTACTGGCACCAATATACCTTCTGCTGCGCATTTTTCGCTCGCATCCTCCGAAGCCCCTGCTGCTGAAGTATTCACAGGTACGCTCGCTGACAGCTCGACCTGGGTGTGGGAAGTAGATCACGAAGTAGATATATCCATCACCGTTGGTGACAACAAAAACATTAAAGTAAATGGCGGCACAGTCCATTTTGCGGTTGATTACGGATTATTATCCGCTGCCAACTGCACCCTGGATAATGGGTCATGTAGCATCAAATGGTATAGCGAAGGATTCAGTCAGGCACCCCTTGATAACTATGCAACTATCACAGCATGGATGATAGGCGAAGAGTCTTACTACGATATAAACGATTCTGGTAACTTTGATGATGGCGACATACAGTCAACTGATACTGCAGAACCCTTCCTTGATATTAACCACAATGGTACTTTTGATACAGGTATCGACGTACTAATTGATATTGACAACAATTCAACATTCACACCCGCAGATGGATTGTTCAATGGTCAAAATTGCACGCATTCAACACTGTGCTCACCAACAACCAGAATTCCAATTTATGACATCCTCTATATGAATATGGATGCACGTACATAACGCTCATTTGTGCATACCATTGAATGCAGAACACCAACATCTTCCTCATCGGCCCCATGGGTGCAGGCAAAACCACCATGGGGCGTCAGCTCGCCAAAAAACTGCATCTGGATTTTTACGATAGTGACAAGGTAATAGAAGAACGTACCGGCGCTACCATTCCGCTGATTTTTGAACTGGAAGGCGAAGACGGTTTTCGCCAGCGCGAACAGGCTGTTATTGACGAACTCACCCAAAAACAAAATCTGGTTCTCGCTACTGGCGGTGGCGCCATCTTGCGTGAAGATAATCGCCAGCATCTCAAAACCCGTGGCACGGTTATCTATTTACACAGCGACGTCGCACGACTGATGGAACGCATACGCCACGACAAAAACCGGCCTCTGCTGCAAACGCCTGACCCTGAAGCCAAACTGCGTGAAATCATGGCGCAGCGCGAACCGCTGTATCGCGAAACGGCCCACATCACGATTAACACCGGCGATGTCTCGATTCGCGCCGCTATTCAGGCTATTCTTGACCGTCTAAAAAATCACCAGCAACAAACACGGACATGATTTCTCTAAAAGTTAATCTGGGCGAACGCAGTTACCCTATTTGTATCGGCCAGGGCCTGCTTAATCGCGGCGAACTGCTTACCCAGTACATACCCGGCAACAGTGCATTGATTGTTACCAATGAAGTGGTGGCGCCGCTGTATCTTGCGCGCGTGGAAGCCGCCCTGCACGACATCAAATTCAAAACCCTGGTTTTGCCCGATGGCGAACAATACAAAAACCAGGACACCCTCAACAGTATTTATGATTGCCTGCTCACTAATCGCCTGGATCGCAACACCACACTCATTGCGCTCGGTGGCGGTGTGATAGGTGATATTACCGGCTTTGCCGCTGCCAGCTACCAGCGTGGTGTACATTTCATCCAGATCCCCACTACCTTGCTGGCACAGGTTGATTCATCCGTGGGTGGCAAAACCGGCATCAATCACCCCTTGGGCAAAAACATGATTGGAGCGTTTTATCAGCCACGTACCGTCATTGCCGATACCGATACCCTCAACACACTGGAAGATCGCGAGCTGTCCGCCGGCATCGCCGAAGTCATCAAATACGGTTTGATACGTGATTTGCCATTTCTTGAGTGGCTGGAAAAAAACATGGACAAACTACTGACGCGTGATCCCAAAGCACTGGCCTTTGCCATCGAACGCTCGTGCCGTAACAAGGCTGAAGTGGTAGCCGCCGATGAACGTGAAAGCGGCCAGCGCGCCCTGCTTAATTTTGGCCACACCTTTGGCCACGCCATTGAAACCGGTATGGGTTATGGCAACTGGTTACACGGGGAAGCAGTTGCCAGCGGCATGGTGATGGCGGCGCGGTTGTCAGAAATTCTGGGCTGGATTACGGCTGATGATGTGCATCGCATTATCGATCTCATCGAACGCGCCAACCTGCCCGTAAAAGCACCCGCCCAGATGACACCGGAAAAGTTTCTGGAAATTATGTCCATCGACAAAAAAGTATCTGACGGCGTATTACGTTTGATTTTGTTAAAAGCCCCCGGCAAATCGGTGTTCACCCAGGACTACGATAAAGACAGCCTGATCACCGCCATTAAAGCGAGCTATTAGCTATATGCAAAGTGGATATGACCCAGGCAACCTCGCCCCCTACGCCAGCAGCGAGCGCACTTCCAGAGGACGAATTTACGCCGAGCCGCCACCGGTGCATCGTAATCAATACCAGCGCGATCGCGACCGCATAATTCATTCCGCTGCATTTCGTCGTCTCGAATATAAAACCCAGGTATTTGTTAATCACGAAGGCGATTTGTTTCGCACACGTCTGACGCATTCACTGGAAGTATCACAAATCGCACGTTCTATAGCCCGCGAACTTCGATTACACGAAGACCTGGCGGAAACCATTGCCCTGTCGCACGACCTTGGCCATGCTCCGTTTGGTCATGCCGGCCAGGATGCGCTTAATCGCTGCATGAAAAACTTCGGCGGTTTCGAACACAATTTACAATCATTACGCGTAGTCGACGAACTGGAAGAAAAATATGCCGAGTTTCCCGGGCTCAATCTCACCTTTGAAGCGCGCGAAGGCATACTCAAACACTGCTCACCCAAAGATGCCCTGAAACTGGGTGAACTGGGACAACGTTTTGTCGCAAAAAATCAACCTTGCCTCGAAGCCCAGGTATGTGATCTGGCAGATGAAATAGCCTATAACAATCACGATGTGGATGATGGCCTGCGGTATGGGCTTATCACCATGAAACAACTGCTCGACGTGCAAATATTTCGTGAACAATATGAAGAAGTCAATTCACGTTATCCCAACCTGAGCGAACGCCGCCAGATTCACGAAATCATTCGTCGCATGATTAACCGCATGGTGGTTGACCTGATCGAAACCAGCAAGGACCGGATTACCAAACTAAATCCCAAACATCCGGATGACGCGCGCAAACAAACCGATTACACCATTTGCTTTAGTGACGAGCTTCGCGAACAGAACCTGCAATTAAAAAAATTCTTGCGGGTACAGCTATATAAACATTATCGTGTGCAGCGCATGACCAAAAAAGCCGAGCAGGTACTGACGGCCCTGTTCGAGGCTTTCATGAACGATCACAATATACTGCCGCCGGAGTTTCGCCAGCACTGCGACAACCTCAAACAGCAGCTGGGTGACAGCGGTACCGCACGCGGCATTGCCGATTACATCGCCGGTATGACTGATCGCTTTGCAATCGTTGAATACGAACGTATATTTAATCCGCGGCAATTATCGTTTGCCAACCTCATTCCCTAGGGTCGACCATGGCAAAACTGCAAGCCACACCATCTGCTTTGCAATTAGATACGCACACGCTGAGCTACCTCGGCCTGTCGCAACAGCCGTTTGCCTCCACTATTTTATCGAGCGACGCCATATACTCGGATGCAACGCGCGACCAGATGATGGCGACACTGCGTCACCACATGCAGTTCAGCGATCTGGTTTTAATTGTTGAAGGAGAACAGGGTAGCGGCAAAACCACATTGTTTCGTCAGCTCATTCAAAACAGTATTTCCAATCTGTTTTTAATTTCCATACTCGCCGAAGCCACCGACACACTGACGCAGCTGCAGCAGAAAATGTCGGCTCACTTAAAAAGCCAGGGTTCTGCCAGCTACCTTGATCAGGATTTAAAAAACCTGCAGGTATTCGATCAGTTTCCAATCGCCATTATTGATGACGCACATTTATTAAGCGACACCACCTTGCAGGAGCTGATTCGTTATCGTAGCCAGCTTAAACATGACAAGGACACCAATTTAAAAATCCTGCTGCTGGCCAATCCGGGTATGGCAAAAACACTCGAGGATATTACCGATCTCCAGCATAACCAGCTTTATGTACAACAAATGCCGGATTTGTCACCCAAACAGGTCCAGGCGTTTATTGAACATCGTTTAGCAAAAGCCGGATACCGGGGCGGCCCGGTGCTACCACCCGAAACAATCAATCTCATTCACAAAAAAAGCCGGGGCAAACCCGGTCAGGTAATGACCCTGGCAGTGCTGATGCTGGAAAAACACGTCAGCAATTTAAACCGCCCTGTCGGCAATATGATCGTCAAAATACTGGGCATTGCAGGCGTGCTGTTACTGGCCGCCGGCAGTGTTTATTTCTGGTCGGAAACAACCTCTACGCCGCAGCCTGCCCTGCCTGAAGCACTGCCAGTCATCACAGAAACTGCGAGTGAACCCTTCGCCAGCGTTGACTTGACCCAACCGGAAGAAACCGCCACAGCAGACGACCTGTTGCCCGAAGCCCCGGAACAAACTACAACAGACAATCTTCCGCTGGATACCGCTGTCGAAAGCAACCCGGCCATGGAAATTCCGGCCGAGCCTGAACCCCGACCTGTTGATGATTCCACCTCGGGCATTGCGCCCCCGACTTCTGTTGCGCCAGCTCCAGCACCGGCCGGGCCTGCGCCCCTCGCCAAAAAGCCCGTCGAGAAACCCAAAGTTCCTTCCCCTGTCGTGGCAGCTATCCCTGCACCTGCACCTGCACCTGCACCTGCACCTGCACCAGCACCTGTCGCTGCAGCCGCTAAAGAAAAGCCGGTGACACCGCCGGTCGCCCGGCCTGTGGATACCGAAAACCAGCGCATGACTGCCGAGCTTGCCGCCATGGGTATTAAAGATAGCGAGTGGTTGCGCCAGCAAAATCCATCCCACTGGACCTTGCAGGTTCTGGGCGCCCGTG
>JACPVK010000339.1 GCA_016191795.1 Gammaproteobacteria bacterium | reverse complement strand
TATTTGCGTTTATTTGCGTTAAGTCTTTTCTTTTTGATGAAATATTCAGGTTAAGCAGCCTGCCGTTGTGCCAGGTTCAGTTTTAAATACTCGGCTGCCTGATCACGTCCCATATATCGGGCCAGGGTTCGTTCCGGAACTTCGGTTAAGTTGACGACTATCATGCCATCCAGTGCATTATTAAAATGTTTGTCGACATTAAAGCACACCAGTCGACCATTGAGGTTGAGATACTGACGTATTAATACGGGAATCCCCTTGTTACCTTCCATGCGATAAATCAGTCTGGATATTAATTGCTCATCATTCAAATCCTTGAGCATAGCGGGTGTCCAGAAAACACTGGGTGGATGTTTATGTTTACGTGTGGGTTTAATTTGTCTGGAAATGTTTTGATCGTAGTAATGTATTTGCAAAAACTGTGTAAGAAGGCTGCGTGAAATAGCCGAGTAATCGTTACTGATGCTGACTGGACCAAACAGTGTCGTGTACTGCGGATGCCTGGAAACAAATGCCGCAATACCTTTCCATAAAAGTAACAGGGGGCTTAAACTGCGTTGATATTCAGCACGTACAAAGGACCTGCCCATTTCTATGGCATTACCCATCGATAGCAGGAATTGTTTGCGATAGTTAAATAAACTGCGACTGTACAAACCATTGACACCGGAATCAGCAAGAATCTTGTCGACCAGTCCAAGTCGATAAGCGCCGACGACCAGTTGCTGTTCGCGATCCCAGATGAATAAATGATGATAATGATTATCAAACTGATCAAGATCACACGCCGTTCCCGTGCCTTCACCGACACTGCGAAAGGTGATTTCACGTAATCGACCAATTTCAGGAAGTAGATGTGGCATGTCGCTGGCAGTAGCGCAAAATATATCAAACTGGTCAGTCGCCAATAATTTGCAGGCATCGGGAAGTTTCTTTATGTTGCGTTGTAATAATGCTGTCGGTACGGGCTGAATTATGGGTTGCTCGGACCTGGGTTTAATGGGTTTCGCAGGTTGTATCTGACCTGTGTTTCGTGCCAGCAAATAAGTGTTGAGTCGCAGGTATTGTGTGATGGCCTCATCCGTGTCCAGTGATTTCATTTCAGTGCTGTGGATGACTTCGCCAATATGCAGACTTAAAGATGTATTGCGTTTATTGAGCAATTCCCTGCCCAAAAGCAAGGTTCTCAATCGTGAATGTATCATACCGGCTGTGTGAAAAAGAATGCTGTTCTGGCCTTCAATGTAAACAGGCACACAGGCCGCCGCCGTTTTGCGCACCATCATGCCGACTAGCCGATGCCAGTTATTATCCGTAATACGTTTGTGTACAGGATTCCATGCCGAAACTTCACCTGCGGGAAAAATCAGTAACAGACCCTGATTATTCAAGTGTTTGATGGCCTGTTTGATGCCTTGTGTATTAGTGTGGCTGCTGGATGTCGTGGAAAATACATCGACACCAATGAATAAGCCGGCGAGCTCGGGAACACGCTGCAGAAACTGGTTAGTAATGACTTTAACATCGCTTCTGCGTTGTAATAACAACTCGGCCAGTGCCATGCCGTCAATGGCGCCGAAGGGATGGTTGGCAACGACGATTACAGCGCCACTTTGGGGTATTGATTCCAGGCTGCCGCTGCTAATGTTATGTTTTATATTTAAGGTCTTCAGGCTATAACGCAAAAAATCATGGGAGCCCAGATTGATACAGCGCTGTTGATAGTACTGGTCAAGTTTTTTCAGGCCCAATGCATGTTCAGTCATGGCGGCTGCCCATTTGAATTTAAGATCAGGGTTTAATTGAAATGGCGATTTGACTTGCATACAGATGGCCTCCTGGATAAAGCCGGGTGATAAACTTCTGCAAATCATATTGGGCATGGTTGACAGTCATATTACGAAAAAAATAAAACTGTCATGCCATTGTCATATGCGAACTGGTTGTCTGTGGCCATTGAAACAGGCAGGCGCCAGGTCTGTGAGAAGGCAGCTGCCGGTATCTGATGCAATCGGGCGTTGGGAGTTATATAAGGTTTAATCTATATCCGGATAGACACAAAGAATCCGTAGCAAGTACATCCAAAGGTAAATATGAAGAAATTGATTATTGCAGGCGATATCGGTGGCACAAAAACTTTGCTGCGGCTGCTGGAGGTGGACAGTAATCATTCCAAAAAATTGTACAGCCAGCGTTTTGCCAGTAACGACTATCCGGACTTTACAACACTGCTGGCGGCTTTTATTCAGGCTTGTCAATCGAGTGTAAAGGGTCAGCTGATAGCCGCTATGTGTCTTGGTATAGCAGGCCCGGTGAAAGAGCGTACGGCGAAAGTGACCAATCTGCCCTGGTTGATCAATGCAGATGAATTGCAGCAGGCGTTCGCCATTGCGCGAGTTGAATTAATGAATGACTTTATGGCTGTGGGTTATGGGCTGGCTGCGTTACAGGAAAGTGAATTGTATTGTTTACAGGAAGCGGCAGCGATACCGAGAGCGACGCGCGTTGTAATGGGTGCCGGTACCGGTCTCGGACAGGCCTGTCTGGTGTGGGAAAACGGCCAGTACAAACCCTATCCATCAGAGGGCAGTCATGTAGATTTCGCACCACGCAATCACATCCAGTATGAGTTATTAAAAAATTTACAATCCCGATTCGGTCATGTTTCGTATGAACGAGTTGTTTCCGGTAGTGGTCTGGTTAATATTTTCGAGTTTCTGACCAGCACACAGCAAGCCACTGCGGAACTGGAGCACGCCCTGCAATCCAGTGTAGATAAGGCTGCAACTATTACAGCGTTTGCTGTGGAGAAAAAAGATCATCTGGCAAAGCAGGCATTAGATATTTTTATTGATGTGTATGGTGCACAAGCCGGCAATTTTGCATTGACCTGTCTTGCGCAGGGAGGTGTGTATATTGCCGGTGGTATTGCGCCGAAATTAATACAGCGAATGGCGCAGGGAGATTTTATGCATGCCTTTCGCGATAAGGGCCGGTTTGCATCGCTGATGGAATCATTGCCGGTGCATGTGGTTATGAATGCAGAAGTTGGCCTGGAAGGTGCTGTACAAGTTGCTCTGCGTTGCATGCCGGTTTAAGCGCGTACCAGTGTCCACAGGCCAATCACAATAAAACCGGACCCTGCTACATAGTGCAACGTTTTTTCGCTGACATAGTTTGTTAACACGCTACCTGCCGCCACACCAATGGCTGAAGCGACTATGAGTGCCAGGGACGCACCCAGAAAGACAGTCCATTTGCTCACATCCTTGTCGGCTGCAAACAGCATCGTAGCGAGTTGGGTTTTGTCGCCGAGTTCGGCAATAAAAACCGACACGAAAACTGTCAGTAATATTTTGTAATCCATATGTATCCTTCGAACGTGTGATCAGGCTATGCATTATATATCAGATATGTTATTTCAGATAAGTGGATAAGAATTGTTGAGCCAGATCAACTATAAAAGACTCCCCTGGTGGTGAAATGAACCTGTCATTAATATCTCACGACAATTTAGCCATAGGAGCGTGGTAATAAAAGACACCTCGAATAATAATTAGGTGATCAATATGAAAAAAAAAGTCCTGGTTTTTGGCTTTGGTCATGTGTCTCAAAACAAGAATGATATAGCCGTTTGTGTAATCGAT
>JACPVK010000338.1 GCA_016191795.1 Gammaproteobacteria bacterium | reverse complement strand
ATACAATAAATGCAGAATGGCATGTTCAATACCACCAATATATTGATCCACCGGCAACCAGTAGTTGGCACGCTTATCGAGCATACCGGTATCCAGATCACGACAGGTAAAGCGCGCGTAATACCAGGATGATTCCATAAAGGTATCGAAAGTATCGGTTTCACGTTCGGCTGCACCACCACATTTGGGGCATACACATTGACGCCAGGCCGGGTCAGCCTTGATCGGCGATTGAATACCGTCAAAATGTACATCTTCCGGCAATACAACAGGCAAATCTTTTTCCGGTACCGGCACGGTACCGCAATGCGTGCAATTAATAACCGGAATCGGACAACCCCAGTAACGCTGACGTGACACACCCCAGTCACGCAAACGGTAATTGGTCTGGGTTTCGCCCAGTTTGCGTGACGTTAAATAATCAGCAATGGCATCGAACGCCTGTTGCGATGTATGGCCGTCAAATTGCGCAGAATTAACCAGCACGCCTTTTTCAGTGAAAGCCTGTTTATCAAGATCGAATGTTTCATTATTAGCTGGCGCGATAACCTGTTTAATCGGCAAGTTATATTTTCGTGCAAATTCATAATCACGTTGATCATGTGCCGGTACACTCATCACCGCCCCGGTACCGTAATCCATCAACACAAAATTCGCCACCCATACTGGCACCGTTTCTTTTGTAATCGGGTGCTGCGCCCTGATACCGGTATCCATGCCCAGCTTTTCCATGGTGGCCATATCCGCTTCGGCCACTTTCATGGTTTTGCATTGCTGTAAAAACTTTTCCAGCGTCGGATTATTTTTTGCCGCACGCAAGGCCAGGGGGTGTTCAGCGGCCACCGCCACATAGGTCACGCCCATCAGGGTATCAGGCCGCGTGGTGTAAACCGTCAGTGACGACAGCTCGTCGCATAGCGACACCAACTCTCCCTCTCCCCTTGCGGGAGAGGGATGGGGAGAGGGGGCGGCCACGGCAAACTGCAATTGCACACCTTGCGAGCGACCGATCCAGTTACGCTGCATGGTGCGCACCTGCTCCGGCCAGCCCGGCATACTGTCGAGTTCGGCCAGCAGCTCGTCGGCATAGGCGGTAATTTTCATGAAATACTGGGGGATTTCGCGTCGCTCGACTCTGGTATCGCAACGCCAGCAGCAACCGTCAATCACCTGCTCGTTGGCCAGTACCGTCATATCATTGGGGCACCAGTTAACGGGTGCGGTTTTTTTGTAAACCAGCCCTTTCTCAAATAGTTTGGTGAACAGCCATTGTTCCCAGCGGTAATACTCGGGTCGGCAGGTCGCCAGTTCACGCTGCCAGTCATAACCAAAACCCAGCCGCTGTAGCTGACCACGCATATAAGCGATGTTTTCGTAGGTCCATTTGGCCGGCGGCACATTATGTTTGATGGCGGCGTTCTCCGCCGGCAGGCCAAAAGCATCCCAGCCCATGGGTTGCAGCACGTTTTTGCCCAGCATGCGCTGGTAGCGCGCGATCACATCACCAATGGTGTAGTTACGCACGTGCCCCATGTGCAGGCGGCCGGAGGGGTAGGGAAACATGGCCAGGCAATAGAATTTCTCCTGGCCGGGTTTTTCCACGGCTTTAAAGGTTTGCTGCGCCTGCCAATATTGCTGCGCCTGTTGCTCGATAGTCTGGGGATCGTAATTTTCTTGCATGGGAGTGGTGATCAGAGGGACCGAATATGGGCTATAAAAAGAGTACCGAAGGATACATGAGCAGGGAAAAGGCGTCGAGCAGAGCCGGCATAAGAGGTAAACCGTGACCACTCCAAATCATGAACATGACAACAAACTGGTTGATGCCTACAACCGCATGATGACCCGCATCCGTGAAGCCATAGAAACCGCGGATGCCCAGGCTGTACCCAGCCTGCAAAAGGCCATAGACCTGGCCCGGCAACAGGCGGTCCACCTGGGAGAAATCACCCAGGATGAGGCCGAAGCCATAGGCAATTACATTAAACGCGACGTCAATGATGCCGCCGAGTACCTGATGGAAACCAGCCATGAATTCAGCGAATGGCTGATGCTGGACATAGAAATCATCGAACAGAAAATTCTCGAACTGTTTTTATCCGTGGCAGACAAAACCAGGCTTGAACTCGAAGAATTGGCTCATCCGCATTGTGACATCACTCATGAGTATCACAGCGGGGAGATCACCGGTCCCGGCACGCTGCTATGCGCCAGCTGTGGCCAGCGGGTGCAGTTTCATACCACGCACCGGATTCCACCCTGCCCGAAGTGTCATCATACCGTTTACAAACGGGCTGAAAAATAAAAACGACACAAACTGATTTGTAGGTGCGCCTTCAGGCGCACGGCTCTTTCTGAAATAGCTCGTTCCCACGCTGCGCGTGGGAATGCAGATGGTTTGAATTGCTTACTCTCTCGTTCCCACGCTGCGCGTGGGAACGAGAAAAAGCCGGTGCGCACGGCGCACCCTACGAAACTTAAAATTTGCCCGAAGCCTGCAAATCCGCATGATAAGACGACCTCACCATCGGTCCACTCGCTACCTGCGCAAACCCCAGCTCCAGCGCAACAAATTTTAATTCATCAAACTTTTCCGGCGTTACAAAACGCTGCACCGGCAAATGATGCCGACTGGGCTGCAGATATTGGCCCAGTGTCAGCATGTCAACATGGTACGCACGTAAATCTTTTAACACTTCGATTACTTCATCATCGGTTTCACCCAGGCCCAGCATTAACCCGGATTTGGTTGGCACATCGGATATTTTTTTATGCGCTGCCAATAATTCCAGCGAGCCTTTGTAATCAGCACCGGGTCTTACCTGTTTGTACAAACGCGGAACCGTTTCAAGATTATGATTGAACACATCCGGCGGGGTTTGCCTGAGAATATCCAGTGCAACATCAACCCGGCCACGAAAATCCGGTACCAGTATTTCTATTTTTATTTGCGGGCTAAGCTCACGGGTGCGGCGTATGCATTGCACAAAATGATCGGCACCGCCGTCACGTAAATCATCCCTGTCCACCGAGGTAATCACCACATATTTTAATGCCATGGCAGCAATGGTGGTGGCCAGGTTCTCCGGTTCATTGGTATCCAGTGCCAAAGGTCGGCCATGGCCGACATCGCAAAACGGGCAACGCCGGGTGCAGATTTCACCCATGATCATAAAGGTGGCTGTGCCGTGACCAAAACATTCGCCCAGATTGGGGCATGACGCTTCTTCACAAACAGTGAACAGTTTTTTCTCGCGCAGAATTTTTTTCAGTTTCTGGACTTTCTGACTGACTGGCGCCTGAGCACGAATCCATGCTGGCTTTCTTGGCATCACTTCTGTCACTTCAATCTTGACAGGAATACGCGCCACTTTTTCTGCACTGGTCTGTTTAACGCCGGCCACTATTTTTTTACTATCGGTCATGAATACTTACTCGTTCGATACCAAATTGATGCTGAATATTTTTTAACAGGGCAACAGCAACATTATTCACCGACTCATTAATACCCAGCTGCTGCAAACTGGTAACTTCAAGCCCTGCATACCCACAGGGATTGATTCGCGAGAATGGCGACAAATCCATATCAACGTTTAAACTTAATCCGTGATAGCTGCCACCGCTTTTAATACGAAACCCAAGTGCGGCGATTTTTTTTCCTGCGACATAAACACCCGGCGCTTCCTTGCGCGCTGCGGCCGCAACATTATTACCGGCAAGAAATTCGATAACGGATTGCTCCAGCCGGGTTACCATTTCTCGAATACCTAACTGATTACGGCGCACATCAAACAAGGTATAGACAATCAACTGGCCGGGGCCATGGTAGGTCACCTGCCCGCCACGATCTGTTTTTACGATCGGGATATCGCCCGCATCCAGAATATGCTCGGGCTTGCCATTCAATCCCAGTGTAAACACGGGATGGTGTTGTAACAGCCAGATCTCATCTGCCGTATCGGCAATACGCGACGTATTAAATATTTGCATACGCTGAAAAATATCAGCGTAATCACACACATCAAAATGGCGCACCACGACAGGTGTAGCAAACATGGTCACAGTGCATACAACACGTGTTCACACGCAGTCAGGTCCTGATAAATACTATCCAGTTGCTGCTTGCTCTGCGCGCTAATGGTAATCGTGATACTGGTGTAGGTTCCTTTT
>JACPVK010000337.1 GCA_016191795.1 Gammaproteobacteria bacterium | reverse complement strand
GAATAAACGGAGTAAACGGGGTCATTATCAGCCACAAATGAATGCAAAATGTAAGGCCTGGCCCCGAAGTCTTTATGCCTCTAAATCCCGCCAGCAGCGCTTGTTCAACCAGGTCTGCCGTGTCCGCTTTTTTCCATGCCGTGCCATAAATCAAACAGGGCATGTTGACGTTGGCCGAGGTGGTGATCCAGGGGAGAGTTGACACAGTTATTTTCCTTCTTGCCTTACAAATGGTTAATGGGCTGTTTTCACCACAAAGCAGTCGTTTAGCGATTGCTAATATGGGATTCAAGATGTGCAGAAAATAGGCCTTAAATGTTTTCATGTTAGACTTCTGAAAACGACCCAAACCAGACACTTACATGTAGCATTGTAACGGTATAAAGATAGTGAGACGAGAACGATTAGTTGAAATTTCAGAAATCCCTTCGAGCTTACGTTGTTCGGCAACTAAGTTTCTACGCTTGCCTAAAAGCTTAGTTTCTACCTGGAGTGCACTGCTTGATAAGAATGGAATTCGGTGCATGGTCGAAGAAGAGGAGCCTCAAGCGGTTGCTGGTGGCTTTACCAAGGCCGCTACTGATCAACACTTAGCGTGGCGTTTTACTGGTTCCGCAGCCCGTGTAGAACTTGCAGTATTGAGCCCTAATCACCTACAGTCCGACATATCAGATTCGTTTGCCAAGATATTTTCCGGTGGAAAAGTTCTACTAGCCGACGTCCCTTGTGGCTCGGGTGCAGCATCTTTGAGTGTGCTAGCCACCATTTCTGAGCTTCGCGCACAATCAGTCTTGCCTCGCATACCATTAGAGGTTGTTCTCGTAGGAGGGGAGATTTCTGAATATGCTCGTAATAATTTCATAGCAGGTATAAATGAAATTAGAAATGCCCTGTCAGAACAAGCCATCACTATTATTGAAAGCGTGAAAGATTGGGATGTTTGCAATAGTTTGAGCAATACTGACTTAATCAGGGAACTCACAATTCGTGGCAATCCATGTAGTGCAAGAATGCTATTACTTGCAAATTTTTCTGATTTTCTCCAAAAAAATAAAAAATGGGACAAGGCACAACCTCAATTTGATGAATTATTTCGCCATTTTCGCAGTAATAAGAGTTCAGCTATCTGGATTGAGCCTCAAGTCAATGAGGCATTACCTGAGCACGGTGGGCTTTTGGCACGAGTCATATCATGGTTAAACCCATTGAGGTTCGCTAGATTATTTTCTCAAGACGAAGTTAACGGTCCAGTGTTAAGAGATAACAGCAAGGTTTTCAATGCACTTGATGAGTCACGTCACTTCAGTGTAAGGCTCGCTGTTATGCGAGTTGATTTGGATATTTAAGATATATGCAAAGAGCCCAAACTATTGCCGTAAGAGCCGTTAATCAATATCGAAAACGCGATATTTTGCCATATATTGGGCTGCGTTATTACCTGGAAAACTCCTCAGCAAGACGTGATAGGTGGGCGCACGATGTGGCTATTTATCTCACTCTGAATAGAGCAGCACCCATATATTTTGAAGCAAACCACTTTAAAGACGTCTTAGCAAATGGTCAGGTGAATCATCGTAAAATGCATTTGCCTGGCCCGAATGAGGCACTAGCTGAGGCCGCGCTAATAGATATTTGCTCCAAGCATCCCTCCCAATTTAATTCGCTAGATTGTGTATTTAGCTACAGACTTGCCAGAGACAATCAGCGGGATGGCATATTTGAGCCTTATTTCAAAGGTTTCAAAGAACGCCATATTGCTGTTTCTAGTGCATGCAAAGAAAACAATGAGGCCATTGTACGGTATTTGGATATCAAACGATTTTATCCAAATATTTCAACCAAAATCGCTGAAAATGCATGGAGTAGTGCTTGTGATAACAGCAAGCTGCCAGAAATATATAGAGAGCTGGGATATAAGTTACTCCATGATCATGCTGTAGTGTCCATGCAGTCGGATGGAAACAAGAGCGTCTTAACAGGGCCAGCATTTAGTCACCTGATTGCAAACCTTATCCTCCACGAAGTCGATGTCAAAATGGCGGATGCCATGCCTAAAAGGTATTTTAGATACGTAGATGACGTCATCGTAATTGGAACTAACCAAGAAGTAGAGCGCTACCGATCACTATTGCTTGATTGTCTGGGCGAGCTTGGATTAGAACTACACGATGGGGAAAAAGACTTTATGGTCAGTAGTTCAGATTGGTTAGAAGGGGAGTTCGATTTTTCAGAGCAGAAGGAGTTTCCGAGTTGGATGACGCTGGTTGGTAATTTGAAGAGATATCTTGTTGTTAATGGGGATGTTTCTTGGCAGGTTAGGCAAGTATTATTAGACAATGATTTTCGATTGCCCATTCCTGAGTACAGTGCTGACATTCAAGAAAGTAGTTATTTGTCTAGACTTCTTAGATATAGCAAGTCAGAGTGGATGAAGTATCAGATCCGTAACATTGACATCAATAGCATCCTGCATGAGGCAATATTGCTTAGAAATAAATTTGAAGTAAAGCTTGTAGAAAATATAGATGGCATACTAAATCTAAGCGGATATAAGCGTAAGCGGATGATTCCAAAGCTTCGTTATGTTGCAGGCCGCATGCTTTTTTTGGCTAATACGGATCAGTTATCGCGCTTTGCGCCTGAATTAAAGTCAATAAGTGAAACTCGTCTGCTTGGTGAGGTTTTTGAAGCAGTGTCTACCCGGGATGCATCAAGGTTGGTTGAATTCGGAATAAATGCAGTACAATCTGCTGCGCAGGTGCTAAGACTCAGCAGTCAGTCAGTTCATTGTGATCCGAAATCATTGGGCAGTACTGAGCTACAAGGGCTTTCTATTTTAAAGCTCAACGGGATCAGTGTTGAAGACCAAGGATTGCATACTGATATCAATTCGGATTTATTAAATTTCGCTACTAAACCAGGTGTTAATAAGCAGCTTATGAAATCTAATGATGCCTTCATTTCAGAAATTGCGTCATTGCACGGAGTTAGTGAAGAATCAAGGCATTCTCAGATATTAGATTCAGCCTTTGATCCTGATGAGCAGATGGCCTTTGATGCTATTAATCAGCTTAAACCATCTAGTTACTAGAGCAAAAATGGGCGTATATATAATTTTTTTGATTATGTCCGCTCTTGGCCGATAGCAGAAGTTACTTAATCATTTTTGCAATGTCCGCATTAGAATGAAAATTGGCGTTCATGCAGAAAAGTAAAATGTCCGCTTCTGAGACTATGCAGCCAGATTTACAGATATTTTTGTTTGCGTGGTTAAGCTTTTAGCGTGGCCCGATTTAATATTGGTTGCAGCCTGGTGCGCAGTGATGTCACAACATGCGATAAGGGCTCTATCTCCACTTTATTCTTTTTCAGAAATGCTTGCCAAAGTGCCTGGCGCGTTGTATCGGTTGCGAATTCATCCGTTAACCCGATTGGCGTGTCTGCCGGCACAGTCATTCCGCGTCGTGTAAACGTGGCGGTAATTGCGCTGGCCAGCGTATTGGGATCAAGCGTTTCTCTGTCAAGCAAAACGGCTAAATCAAAATAGGGCACCTCTAAAAACAGTCTTTTTCCGCGATAGCGGCGTCAGCTCCGTGCTCGAATCCTCATGTATTCCCACATACACTGCGGTTCTCCGCGCGGTGCTTCCTTGCTCTCACGAAAAAATCCAAGTTTTTAGAGGTGCCCAATAGTCTTTAAGGCGGCTATTGGTCATACCCAGCAGTGCAATCGCATGCAGTTTTTCCGCGATAACGGTGTATACCGGGTAAACCCGCAATTGCGGGGCAGGAAGATCTTTGAGTAGCACAGGGTAAACGGCCTGAATCGGATCGGGTGTTATCGCATCGCCAAAACCGATGTCAATTTGTGTTCTACAGCGAGCACGCGCCAGATCAGCACTGATTACCACCCGAACACCGGAGTAGCCTGCATCCTTGCGTATTTCTTCAACAACGACACTGGAAGGATCGAAGACCATGCCATCATTCGCCTCAACCTCTGCGATATCCCGGAATGTTTGTGCAACGGAATCAAGATCACTTGCTCCAAAACCCAGTAAGTCGGCATCACGCGTGTGCCGGTGGGGCATGTCGTACCAGAGTGTGAATAACAGCGCACCTTTGAGCAAAAACTTGTCCGCATGCGCAGACTGACTGATGCGATACAGAATGCGCTCCAGCGCATAGCGAACCAGTATGGTATTGAAGTCGGTGCCTTCTGCTTTGGCGAGGTTGAGCAACCGTGACCGCACTGATGTCGCTGTGTGCTTACTCATTCAATGACCTCCAGATAAGGCCGCATGACATTGGTAACACGGCATACTTTGGCATAGCGCCAAAGGTCGTTAGCTGATGCTTTTTTCCCGGCGCGTGCATCGCGCAGTGCTTCGATGGCGACATCCAGTCCAATTTTGTTACGGTGCTTGAAGCAATCTGCAACGGTTTTGGCCACGCTATACACGCGCAGTTTCACTTGGTCACGCTCGTATACTTCAATGCCCTCTGCGTAGGCTTCGCCACTGAACTGAATCATTTTGATCGGTGGGTAGTCAATCTTGGGAATGTGGCTACCACGCGGCATCGCAATCCAGATTTGCCTCGGCAGTTGGGTTGTTAGTTCGTGAAACTGCAGCGCGCTGAGCAGGCAGAACACAGCCTGCGGCACCCTGGTGGCAATGGTCGCCAGCATTTCGTATTCGGATGTTTGAACGTCAGGCAGCCGGTACAGGCCGCGGCCTATCTTTTCCAGCTGGCCACTGGCCATGAGGCGACTCAGGATAATCCTTGGGATGCCTGCATTCTGCAGATCGACAGGGCGCAGCATGCCCTTCTGGCGAGCCAGATCCAGGACGCGCTGATTGTAAGTGTTTGGGTTCATGATGGGTGAAGTATGTTACATATGTTCGTCGAAAGCAAATAAGTGACGAATATATG
>JACPVK010000336.1 GCA_016191795.1 Gammaproteobacteria bacterium | reverse complement strand
CACACTCAGCATACCGGTCGGTGGCATCATTACCTATACCGGTACGGCCACGGGAGGTCGCACACCTTACATTTTTGATTTCACTTTCCCCGGAGGCAGCCCGAGTTCTAACTCACAGTCGGGCAATACCAGTGGTACCTCCGCTCCCGTACCAGTTACCTACAGTGCCGCCGGCAGTTTTACCAGCAGCGTTAAGGTCACCGACAGCACCTCACGCAAGCCTTTAACATGCACGGCAACTGTCAGCATTACGGTAACGCCCGTGTCTACCGGCATCTCGATAAATTCAACCAGCCAGACGTTTTCATCGGTGTTCGCTCCCGGGGTATTGCCTGGCAGTGTGCCGGCAGTCAACCAGCTAGCTGCGCCAAGACCGGCCAACTCACTCAACCCGGCACCGGGCACCGGCACCACCGGTTATCAGCTGGTTGCGATTAACGATCTGGGCATGCATTGCGGTGATTACGACACCCGCATTTCGAGTATCTTGCCGCCGTTTCAGGTGCTCCTGACACAGGTTATACAGAAGGGCTCAACACCATCCATACTCGATTCCAGCATCGTGGATGTACTGTACTCGGCTGCAGCCAATCCCGAGGATCCCATACTCAGCCAGACCAGCCCCGATCCCTTTACCGGCGTAGTGAAAAATAACGGCACCGTGGTCGACATATTCAAAACCAATTTCTGGAATGTCATTCCCAACGGCGCTTACGATCCGTTCTATCCTGCTTTCAACCCCTTCAATCCAGCACAAAAATTAACTCCGCTATCCGGCCCCCCGTTCACTGTTACGGCTGACGAAAGTTTGCCGGTGCCCAATGTCGAGGATCTGTATATTGGCCATGATGGTCTGGTTAACAGTGGCGATGAATTTTTATCGGCGGTGCAGCACAACATGCCGGGCATCACCAGCCCCTACCAGGCCAATCTGCCGCAAACTGCCAATGAGTTTTACGATGTAAAACCCTTCTTCCTCAACTTTCCCTTTGGTTATGTAGCCCCGAATATCAACTGGTTCGAGGCAGCCGGCGTTCCCTATGCCGCGTGGGATGACAAGGGTCGTGAAAACGCCTACCCACTGGTCAGGGTTCAGGCCCGCGCCAAAACCGGGGGCGCCATCCTGGCGACGCTCGACACCGTACTCCCCATCTCGGGTGAGGCCAGCTGTAATAACTGCCATGCCGCCGCTTCGGATGTTCCGGACAGCCCGACCCGTGGCGTGGCAACGGCCGGACTGACCAGCGCCGGTCTGCCGGTTGCCAGCCAGTTTGCAGACCAGGAACTGGCCGGTGTGCCATTAAAAGTCAGTATTGAATACGCCTCCGACATTAATGTATTACGCCTGCATGACCTGCGGCATGGCTCAAAATATGTCAACACCTCTGGCCAGCTGGCGGCTTGCGTTATCAACGCTACCAGCCCAGACGGCAACGCCAATTGCCTGATTAACAAGGCACTGGTACAGAACAAGCCAGTGGTTTGCCAGGTGTGTCATTACACCCCGGCCCTCGATCTGGCACATCTGGGCCCACTGGCCGGTCCGGAGGGGACTATAGCCAACGGCCGCAATCAGCTGGCGCACCAAAGTAATTCCCGCGTCATGCACTGGCACCACGGCAATCTCGATACCAATGCCCGCTCACCGGGTGATGCCGGCTACAACGCCAATAGTCTGTTGTTTCCAACCATGCCCCTGCCCATCCAGAACAGCAGCGGCCTGGTTACCAACCAGGCAGTTCGCGAATCGGTACTCGATGCCACCTGCTACCAGTGCCACCCGGGCAAAACCACCAAGTGCCTGCGCGGAGCGATGCGCACTGGCGATATGCTGTGCAACGATTGCCACGGCAATATGAAACAGGTGGGTGACGACTTCACCAAAAATGTCTCCACCACCAACCCGGGCGCCTTCATTCTGGCGAAAGATTTCTACACCAATCCCGCCACGCCACGAGTACCCTGGGCCAATGAACCGGGCTGCGGTTCCTGCCATAGCGGCGATGCCGTCAGCAACCTGGCAAGCACCGCAATCGTGATCAAAAATACCCGTGATGCTCTGGGCGTCAGCGACAACATCCGGTTACGCGTCGCTTTCCGCACCAATGACACCAAAGCCACACCCATCGTGCCGACCAACAAGCGCTTTGCGGAACCACTGGTACTGGCTTCGTATAACGGGTTTACCAACCCCGGCGCTGGCAACCCGCAGTTGTACCGGGTGAGCACCGGCCATGGCGGTATTATGTGTGAAGGTTGCCACGGGGCCACTCATGCAGAATGGCCCATGGCCAATCCACTGGCCAATGACAACCGGACGGCCCAGCAGATGCAGGGCCACGAAGGCAAAATTCAGGAATGCGATGCCTGCCATACCCGCGGCACCAGTGGCGATCTGACCATGCCACTCGGCCTGGGTGGACCTCATGGTTTGCACCCGGTGAATGATCATCGCTGGAACCTCAATCACAAGAACTTCAGCAGTGGTGGCTTTACCGACTGCAAGGTATGCCACATGGATCCGGCCACCGGACTACTGACCGGCAGCGTGCTGTCCAAAACCTCCGCTGACCGGGTTGTGACCTGCAAAAATACCCTGGGCATAGCACCTTACAACACCGACTGCGCCGATGGCACGGCCACCATTCCCAAAGGAACACCGGTGGGCTGCGGATTCTGTCACAAGCAGAAATAACGCCGGCCAAAATAGAGCGTATTGCAGGAGCTGATAGTACCCGGCTCCTGCAACAGCATTTATCTGTAAAACATTGTCACCGGACATACTCGTTTCCTGTTCCTGTGGCATCGGTATGTAAAAAAAATAAATGACAAAATAAGGAGAAAAAATGATGAAAACCACGCACCTGCTGTCGTTATTGACAGCCATTTTCTTCAGTAGCTACCTGGGCGTAGCCTTCAGCGCCAACATCGTTCCCAACGAAGTCCAGCAACCCGGTACCCAGCCGGCCGAGGTCGCCAACCTGGAGTCTCCCGACCGCTGCGACAACTGCCATGGCAATTACAACAAGGCCGTCGAACCAGCCTTCAACTATCGCGGCAGCATGATGGCCAATGCCGGCCGCGACCCGCTTTTCTGGGCGACCATGGCCATCGCCGAGCAGGATTTTGATGGCTCCGGTGATTTGTGTCTGCGTTGTCACAGTACCGGCGGATGGTATGGCGGGCGCTCCACACCCACCGATGGATCAGGTCTCGCTGCGGGTGATGCCGACGGTGTTGATTGCGATACCTGCCACAAAATGACTAATACCAATAACGCCGAACATCTGGGTGTCATGAATGTGCCGTTCATGGCCAATGACGAATTAATACCCGCAACCGGCTACTACGGTTCGGGCATGCTTTCGCTGTGGGGTGGTAATGAAAAGCTCGGCCCTTATCTGGATACCAATGCGCGGCATCAGTTCATGCAATCCCGATTTCACCGCTCGGTGGATTTTTGCGGTTCCTGCCACGATGTGTCGAACCCAGTGGTGGGCGATCTGGCGCATAACAGTGGCAAGCAGCCGACAGCGGGAGCGGTGCTTCGCAGCGGCGTACCCGGCACACCGGTGGAAACCAAAGCCGCCTTCAATAATTTTCCGTTTCAGTATGGCGTGGTGGAACGCACCTTCAGTGAATACAAGGCCAGCCTGCTGCCGACAACCCGGGTGAGGGATTACGCCACCCTGCCGGACGACCTCAAGGCGGGCGCCATCAAGGCCGCCTTCGACAGTGCCAAAGGCGATTATGCCGACGGTGAACCGCGTTATTTCAGCTGCCAAACCTGCCACATGCGCGCGGTAACCGGACAGGGCTGCAACAAAAATCCGGCCATACGCACTGACCTGCCACTGCATGATTTGACCGGTGGCAACACCTGGGTACCCGACGCCATTTTGCATCAAAACACTCAGGGCACCTTGCGGCTCGGCAGTGGCATGACCGTTACGCAAATCGAGGCCACGCTTGCCGGCAAGTTAAGGGCACAGGAGCAGCTCAGGCTGGCAGCATCGCTGGCGGTAACGGGCAACACCCTGAAGGTCTCCAACCTCACCGGACATAAACTCATCTCCGGTTATCCCGAAGGCCGCCGTATGTGGCTAAACATAAAATGGTATGACGGTGCCCATAATTTGCTGCGCGAGGATGGCAAATACGGCCCGTTGTCGGTTGCCACGCCCGGCGTACCGGCACAGGTCAATACCCTGCTCGATCTGGCCGATCCCAACACCAAAATCTATGAAGCGCATTACGCCATGACACAGGAATGGGCCAGCCAATTGTTAAGCCTGGGCTATGCACCCGGCCTGGCCTTGAGCTATGACCGCGTGTCAGGCGCTGTTGACTACACCCTCGGGCAGCTGGCGGCTCAGGCACCGGGCACGTATCACGAAACCTTTCACTTCGTACTCAATAACCATGTCGCCAAGGACAACCGCATCCCGCCCTATGGCATGCGTTATGACGAAGCGGCCCGACGCAATGCGCTGCCGGTTCCCGCCAGCCAGTTCGGCAGCCCAACCACCGGCGGCAGTTACAATTACTGGGATAATGTCACTCTCAATCCACCGATTGGAGCGGCCTACGCGAGCATCGATATGCTCTACCAGACCACCAGCTGGGAATACATCCAGTTTCTGTATCTGGCCAACAATCGCAGCAATACCTTTCTTGCCAATGAAGGCGTGAATCTGCTCAATACCTGGCTCAACACCGGCATGTCGGAACCTTTCATCATGGCGTCGACTACCTGGGGAACCCCGCCCACACCCATCTGTACAGCACCGGGTGTACCACAAAACCTGACGGCTACAGCCGGGCGACGCATTGTGACATTGGGCTGGACAGCCGCATCACCTGCACCCACCAGCGGTTACCGAATCTATCGAGGCCCGGCCGGAAACCTGGTATACCGGGCTGGCGTTTCCGCCACTACCCTGAGCTATACCGACAATGGATTAAGCCGTAACACCCAGTATTGCTACCAGGTAACGGGCTGGAACGATTGCAACGCGAACGGACTGGCTGAAGCGGGCGAAGAGAGTGCGGTGAGTAATCAGGCGTGCGCAACAGCACAGTAATATCATCGCGGGGTTGTTGCTCGACATCAATATGGATTTAGGCGCAAACCGCCAGGGATGGTGGTTTTGCTCGCAGTTGCAGCCATTACCAGGAGCAACACGGATGCCAAAGCAAAAAGCAGGAACCCGGTAATAACAAATGCTGGATTTAGGATTTTGCAGGATTAACAATCCATTCGGCGTTTAAATTAATGTTAACTACATTTTTTATCTACTTCGGTAATTCTTTCCAAATGGCACTACATAACCCTGCCAAGATATAAACCAAGTTCCATGTCAGCCCCAAGAATATGTCCGGTTAACCATTGTTCAAGAAATACAATATCATCTGTCGAACGTGTTTTACCTTGAATCAGAATTTTTTGCTGAAATGTTCTCGCGCTTTCAATTAACTGATGATGCTCGGCTTTGTGCTCTGCCATTCCGGGGTAACTGTACTTCAACATCAATCGTTCCTCGTGACGAAAATGCCACACAGTAAAACTGATCAGCTCTTCAAGCACTGCCTCTATATAGTCATTGGTATCGTTTGTCGTGACAGAGCGACTGAGGAGATTGAACAATTCCAGCAGTTTGCGGTGATCATCATCAATTTCCTTAACCTCGACACTGAGGGTGTTGTCCCAGATTAATTCTTTCATAAACATTGCTCCCGGGTTACAGAGGCTGTAGATAACCAGATACTGCTTCCTGGCATAGAGTGTATCTTATAAGGGCACACATACGCACAGAATGTCACTCTTCGACTACCATTTGATACAGATCTATTTTATGGTAGTTTTTATTTAGTTTGTTACTTGATATTCATAATACATCATTCATTTTCATACAGGTGAAAATAGAAGTTTCTGTGATTAATGACAACCAATTTCATCTTTATACTACCACTACAACCGGTAAGATCTGGAGTCAGGATAGGAATACCAGATCCTGCACACTTTATTCTCAAGAATTGCACTCAGGAGGATAGATGAAGTATTCGTTGCCGAGTTATTAACAGCTGCTAAAGCAGAAAGCACCAACTGGATAACTAACAAAGCCGTGAAAGATCTTTTTGAGATTAACGATACAATAGGCGATGCTTATTCTGGCTAATGAAAGCGTTCAGGAAAAGACGGGTTAATGCAGATCTCACGCGGATTTAAGCGCACCGACTTATGGCGCTGTCAGCCCTATATCTGGCATTTATTCCTCAAATTAATAATTGTACTCTGGCCATAACAACGCTCAGCGCACACATCGAACATAATTCAATTCAAGTTTATCAAGCGGGCTCGTCATCACCAGGCCGATACTAAAATCCACATACCAGGCCATAGACGGGGTATCTACAAACGTAGTCGCAGACCAGTAATATGCTGCCTGCGCATCCGTAAAGTAACCGGTGTTGATAGTTGGGCTGGCATTTTTTCCCGCATCAAGTATGGAATGCAGCTCTTTCACATTCGGCAACCGCCAGTCTGCATGCCCGGCAAAAGACAGGGCGTTACAGTATGCCAGTGCATTATCCCAGCTGTACGTTGCAGGCGTTACACCGCCGCATGTCACTGCAGCCGAGGGGGCGCTGCATTTTTGCCACATTAGATTTGATTTCAAGTCTGTTACAGTACCATTATTGTTATCCCGAAAATCAGCCCGAGCATACTGAGTAAACATACAAAGTGGAACGATTAACAGCATTAAATATCTACTTTTCATGATTTATTCCTTAACCTCGCACACAGCGCACATAGTAGGTTTGTGTCTTCTCATGGACATACGTATTGCCCTGCGCAAAGTTCACATACCAGGCCCAGCTTGGCTGGTTTGCATGTTCGGTAGCCGTCCAGTAGTGCGATGCACCTGTTCCCGGAAATGCGGCCTGGTCTATTGACGTGTAACTCTCGCCGTAGTCCACAAGTTGTGTTAATTCATAAACCGTAGGCAGACGCCAACCTGTACCGGCCAGATTTAAAGTTGCACACTGATTTAATGCGGTAGTCCAGGTACTCGAAGTAATAGCACCAGCGGAACAATCGCTACCACTCTTGCCAAACGAACATTTTTGCCAGGTAAGCAAGGTGATGTTATCGCGTATGGTGCCATTACCGTTGTCAGTAAATGACATGACATTATTATTGTAATATCCATCCTGGCCATCTGGTCCCCATGCACTATCAGGCTCTAGACAAGGATATGCAGCAGGATTGTAAATACCGTCAATTGTCGCGTCGTAATAACAGGAAGACTGACCTGTATCAGGGATAAGGCCTGTCGCATTACCAAAGACAGGGGAAACACCACCATCACTGCCGCCACAACCATTCAGCATCAGAATAGATAACAGCATTGAAATGGAGACCGGATTATTGAATTCTTTCACGACATACCTCGAATACCAGCTGGCAATTTACTTTTAAATAACCCGCAAAAATAAGGAGAAAAAACACCATTACTTACAAGCCGGCAATGGTATCAGAGGAAGTTCGATTTTTTTATTCTTTTTTAATTCATACAAACTAAAATCAAACATACTATCAACGTAATTGAAGTCAATAACATATTGTGCACCCTGTTTTGGGGTTAACACTGTTCCGCGTCCGAAACTTCCACCGGAACCATAGCTATTTCGTGCAATTTCTATCATGACATAGGTTGGTTTACCTGGAGCAAGACCAAGCTTGTTTTCACCCTGCTTCAGATCAACATAACCCTGATAGCTGGTTTCACATTTATTGACAATATCATTCACCCCTACAGCTACATCGACCGACGTAAACAATCCACCTTGATCGCCCTCACCCAGCTTCATATTAATTGTTACGTTTTTAGGATGCGTATTCGGATACTTCGGAGCAGATGAACACCCTGAAGCCAGACCGAGCACCACAAGACATACTAACCAGTTGTTAATCATTAACTTAATTCCCCTTATGTAAAATCCGGGCAACCCGTATTCTCACCATACACCCGGTGCTTGATGGCCCTGGGAGCTAGCCTAAGTACCATACTGGGCGCCTACACATCTGTTTTTGTACCATATTTTGTGGCTGCTATAAAAACTTATGACCTGCAGAAACATGCAACCGGCTGGTGGATCACCACCTGGATAAACTCGTTGTCCGGGTTACGCTTCCACTTTAGACACAGTTCCGATTTATTTTAATATGACAAACGCAGGCTTATAAGTGATGTCATATTCCTGGCAACTATTGTGTAGATATCTTGATATTTGTCATCTATCTGGCACTTTT
>JACPVK010000321.1 GCA_016191795.1 Gammaproteobacteria bacterium | reverse complement strand
TTGTCAAGCCACTTGATTAACATATCAGGCGCCAGGGGGTGATCCACACAGGGGCTGTTATTTGTACAGGCATCGGTATTCAATTTCTGAATGTGGCCTGCCAGGCGGCGATACCATTGCGCAACTTCTACTACAGGTAATTTGGCCAGATGGTCTGTCATGCAGTCCTCCTTGAATGAACTGTGATGGAAATGTTATTTCTCGTATTCAGTTAAAATCTGCCTTGTTACAAGGTCATGATCAAAGTTAGGCGGAACCATAGATTCAGGTAGCATATTGCTTAACATCACCCTGATGTCATACCTGTTATCAGCGGTAGTAACAACAATCCCGGAGAACACACCGGGTGGTGCGTAGATTGTCTGGATATTGTACATATCCTTGTCGATAAAACGTTTCCCCATCGGCTCTTTACCGGTATTACCCGCGCGAGCCTGTAATTCATCATATTCTGTCGGATTGATGTAAACCCCGGACAGGGCAGCAGAGATTGCAATTATCCAGTGTTGATGTTCATCTGGCGCAGCAATCAGCCTGATCACATGATGCTGTTCACCTTTATCACTGACAAGATGATATTTGTATTGCTTGCTGTCCAGATAGCCATGCTGTTGCAGCACCTGCCTGATTACAGTATCAAGTCGAGAGGGATCAGTGGCAGAATTTGCATTACTTACCGGCGCTGCGCTGGCTGCGAAACAGAGTATCAGACAGCACAATGACATCGCACGCACGATGAAATGCAATTCTGGAACAGCATGGTTGTGACGAACCTGATTCATATAAACTCCCTTTACACAATCGACCTGCCAGGCTTCACCTGTTACCTAACATGCATAAAGGCAAAGCCGTACTGTATCAGTAAGATGAATTATTATATTAGTGTATAAAGTATAGAATTAACAAGACGCCCATCTCGCTCTTTACGCTAGTCATTATGCTAGACACTAGTCAGGGAACATTAGGTACCAGAGAAGAACATTAGGTACCAGAGAGCAATTATCTCTAATATTAGAAGCAATTGCTCTCTGACCCGGTTTCTCGCGAATTCGGTCTTGACCCAAACGACTTTGGCACGCATTCGCTGAGCCGCACCAAAAACATCCGAGATATCCAATTACTGCTGGGTCATACTGAACCTGATTACTCTGACTATTCAATTTACTCAAGTGTACTGCGTAGCATATTAAATCTCCGCTCTTCAATTCTGGCTCGATCTTCCAGGCCAGCAGCGCGGCAAAGATCTGGTGAAAAAATTCTGCATTCGGGAAGGTCTTTTAATGCACTGTCAATTTTGTTAAGAATATCTTTTGGCTTTATATCCGGTGGCACAGCAATACGTCCGGTCACAACGTTTTTTTCTTCGCTTTCTTTGTGCTCGTGATCAATTGTTTCGTTACGCCAGCAAGTAGCACAAAGGACGGAATAGTTTTCCGTATGCGAATAAATCACCGCATCTTTTTCCAGGTGATTACTTATATTCCCAAGCTCACCCTTAGCGCCTTGCGTGCCTGCAAAATCAAAAAACTGATAGTTATTCTTCCTTATTGTTGCAAGATGAGGGAAAACCGCAATTTGCTGATCCCCGTATTTATGATAGGTAATGGGTGCTCCGTCAAATAGAATAACATCCCCATAATCAACGCCTAATTCCTGAAACAAAACGCTTCGAATAATACCGTGGCAAGGGCTTAAGCGTTCAATCCATATTGTTTCTTCCAAGCCAGGCTCGTCATGATCTGCATCGCGCTGAGATAGTGGACGCTGTGCGAGCCGCACTTTACATGAAGGATATCCACCCTCGGGAAGATCAAAACGACCTATCTCAATTTTTTGCCCTATTTCTTTCCAAATTTTTAAGGCAACTTCACCCTGTCCTGATCCAGTGGCGCAAATACCCATGTTCCATTTATAGCTATCGCTTGACTTATCTGCCAGCTCAATTGCCTTTTGATTAGCCAATACTCCATCGGCAAAGCGTCCCCTGGTTTTAAAAAACAGCCCCTGATTGTAATGCGCCCAAGACTTACTGGGCAGTAATTCAACCAAACGTGCATAGCTTCTTTCAGCAATCGAGTCATATTGACGGGCCATAAGCCGCGCTGTACATGAAAGCCCTTCGACAATTAACGCTTCTTTTTTTGGGTCATTGGGGACAAGGGTCATTTCAGAAAGGCGCTTTATTATTCGCCCAAATAAGGAATGTTCGGGCGGCGGGTCATTCAAATAATTTAAATCTCTACCTGCTTCCATTGCACCACTTATAAGAATAACAATATCGTCATTATCCTTGTGAGCCTCGTAAATCTCCGATAATAAATCCAAAGATTGTTCTATCGTCAAATGCCCATTACGGACGATATCAATCAAAGCATCAGCTGCAACTTCATTGGAAGATTGCACCTTTATTAATGGGCTTAAGACTTTCCATGCATCATCACTATCAGGAGCATTGCTAACAGCATCATGGATTTTCTTTATTTTTTTATCAGTGAGCTTTCGTACAAACATCTGATTATGGCCTCAAGCACGACTATGGGGTCACACGACTATGGTGTCAGACCTTACATTTTGCATTCATTTGCAGTTGATACAGTTGATAATGTCAAATGTAAGGTCTGACCCCGAAGTTTGTTACCCACCTCGTCTAGTTTTCTGTGGATGTTCAGCACGCACTCTAAGAACGTGCCGTGTTGAAATGTGATTTCTTCCCTGAGTACAAGGTACTGGAAGTCACTATCTTGCATCGTAAACCCAATTATTCGTTAAAAGGGGTCGGTGACAACTGAGAATTATTGACATTAGCATTTGTCACCGACCCATTTTGACTCGAATCTAACGGACACGAAAAAATGCTCAGGGTCAAGTCTTGACTTGTGCTAGCAAAACGCAAGACCTGACCCCGATGTTTACTGCCTGGCGTGCACACCAACGCTACAGACCGAAGGCTTCTCGCAAGCAGGGTTTCAAAAACTTTTCGGCAGCGAGTTCCCCATCACTTATGTCAAAAATTAGGTACCAGAGAGCAATTATCTCTAATATTAGAAACAATTGCTCTCTGACCCGGTTTCTCTTTAGTGCGGACCCGCATGCTAGGTGGTGTGGGGAGCGCCGGAGAGAAACCGGCGCTTACCAGATTATGCATTATTTTTGCATTTTTCTCTTAATAGCTTTTCAGGTATGTCACCTAGGCTGTTGATGCGATTGCCTGAATAAGTAGTTGAATACCTCATAGAAGCTGGAGACCCAACA
>JACPVK010000320.1 GCA_016191795.1 Gammaproteobacteria bacterium | reverse complement strand
TTTCAATGCAGATCCTGTACTCACCGAAATCTCTCCGCCTTATGGAACCTGGCAACTTGCAGCCATACCAAAACAGGGCTGGCTTGGCAATACAGAAAAAATAACAGCATTTCGCATATCACTTTTTGTAATCGGCCTGATCATACTGGTACCCATATTCATACTCAGCCGCTCCATGGAAAAACAAAAAGAAAGTGACGCATTACTGCGCTCACTGTTTACTTTTTCACCCATTGGCATAGCACTTAATAATTTTGAATCCGGCGATTTCGTAAAAATAAACAACGTTCTCCTGAGCAATTCAGGTTACTCCTCCGACGAATTTATGAAACTTGGCTTCAGGGATGTATTTCAGGACGACACAAACTTCATTGGGAAGTCGCTACTCGACAGCCTTGAACAAACCGGCCACTACGGACCCTATGAGGCCGAGTTCATTCGGAAAAACGGCAGCCAGTATCCGGTAGCTCTCAAAGGCATGTTAATACATGACTCTGGCGGAAAAAAAATGATCTGGTCTTTTGTAGAAGATATCAGCAAAAGAAAACAGGCAGAAAAATCATTGCAACGCTCACAGAAAATGGATGCGATTGGACAACTCACTGGCGGCATAGCACATGACTTCAATAATATTCTCAGCATTATACTTGGTTATCTTGAGTTACTTAAACTTGGTCTTAGTGACGCATCCGAAACCACACTCAAGCGAATTGATACCATTCAGAGCGCCGGCCAAAGGGCTGTGGATCTGACAAAACAACTACTGAGCTTTTCAAGAAACAAACCTTCCAGACAGGATGTTACCGACATCAACAACATAGTTAGAAAAATGGAAAACCTGATCGCTCGCTCTGTAACGCCTGAAATTGAAGTAGTCAAGCACCTGGCGAAAGATTTATGGCTCACCAGAATTGACCCGGGAGATCTTGAGGATGCCTTGCTGAATTTATGTATCAATGCACGTGACGCCATATCAGTACACGGGCAAATCAGTATTAGCACACGAAATGCTACCGTGACATCTTCAGAAACAGGTGATCCTGCCAAAGCTGGAGATTTTGTTGAAATAATTATCAAGGATAATGGCTGCGGTATACCGCCAGAACAACAGGAACATATATTTGAACCCTTCTACACTACAAAATCGGAAGGTAAAGGCACGGGTCTTGGTCTCTCAATGGTATACGGATTTGTCCAGCGCTCCCTGGGATTTATTGATGTGGACTCCAGAGCAGGAGTTGGCACCAGCATCAAATTATACATACCAAGATATACCGGAACGAAAATCCCATCAGCGCAAAATAGTAACGACACCAACTCGCTGTTGCCTCGTGGAACAGAAAATATTTTAGTGGTAGATGATGAAGTTGCAATTGTGGAAATGGTGACTTCATTGCTTGAGAAACTTGGTTATACCGCATACAACGCAACCAGTGGCGAACAGGCACTACAGTTATTAAGAGATAATCCGCGGATAAATTTATTGTTTACTGATGTCGTCATGCCAGGCAACATCAACGGCTATGAACTGGCAGAACGCGCACAGAAGGCATACCCGGAATTAAAAATATTACTGACTTCCGGCTATACCGGCAAAATACCTGGCAACAGATCCACTCAGGCAGAACAGTCGCAATCATCAACAGACATACTCAACAAACCTTACACACACCAGGAACTTGCCGCACGTATCAGATCCATGCTCGATAAATAGACTCGATGAATAATCTTGGTCATGGTATCCATGGGATCTCTGAATAAATGACAAGTCTTCTGTAAATCCCTAACACCTCGACATCACATCCTTCAACTTCATCTCATCCAGCCCGCTGCGATGCGCAATCTGCGCCAGAAACAATTCCGCTGTAGCAATGGCATCGCTTAGTGCATTATGTGCCGGATATCGTGGCAAATTATAATCTTCGCGCAAGGAAGCAAGTCGCATGCCCTGGTTATAAGGTGTGACTCCGCGGCGTTTCAGGCTTTTGAATTCAATCGTAAATGTATCAACCAGAGGAAACATAATACCCGAACCAAATACCTGCTGACATGCCCTGTTTAAAAATCCGCATTCAATATTGGCGTGATGCGCGAGCAGCACCCTGCCCTGTAATGCCTTGAGAATTTTTAACAAGGCATGTTCAAGTTCCAGACCCTTTGAGGATGCGTCGTCGAAGATGTGATGAATGATGGCGGTGTTTTCGGGTATAGCCTGCTTGGGACGCACTAAAAAATAATCACTCTCGGCGAGTATCACCGACATGTTGCGTACAACCGTAAATCCCACGCTCAATATTTCATCGCGTTGAAAATCCAGGCCAGTGGCTTCAAGATCAAGCGCCAGGAATTCTATTTGATTGAGCTTGTTGTCGGGTGAAGCAAACGGTTCACTCAAATAATCGGCAAGCGGCCCTGACCTGGTTTTATTCAGGCATCTTTTCCGCAACTGTTCAATGGTGAAAAAATGTTCAAACATGATTGCTGGCTTTCAAAAACGTCCGGCCTGGTAACGCTGTCCTATTGCTGCCTGCATGGTTCGAACAATCTCAAAGGCATCTTTTAAATGATTGCGCTCAAAATTGGAAAGCTCATCGGGCAACAAAAAATTATCCGGTTTACCGCCAGCCTTGATCATACGCGCCTGATGACGCAAACGAATCATCGATACCAGTTCCAGTGCATGCTTTAAATCAGCCGCGCCTTGTGTACTGACTTCACCCAGCCCACCCACCAGCTCCAGCCGCGACTGGGTATTCACCGCATTAATACCACTGGCCAGTGCGTAAATACGTGCAAGATCGATGATAGGCACCAGACCACTGTGCTTGAGATCCAGCGTATTATTGTGCTCGCCGTCGTTCACCAGTACAAACCGCCTGAAGAAACCCAGCGGCGGTGTATGATGCAGGGCGTTACCTGCCAGATAAGCGAGAAATATCCGATTCGCTTTCGATAACGCCAGCACGTACTGTTGCAACTCATGTAACAGTTCACTTTTTCCGTACAAACAACGCATGTCGAAAAAGATACTGGCATGCATCAGGGCCTTTGGTTCGGGTTTATTTATCCAGTTATCGAAATGATGCTTCCAGCCACTCAATGACTGACGCCAGCTGGTATTGGTTGCCATGACATTGCCGGGGCAATAATCATAACCGCAGGCATTCATGCCATCACTGACAAATTGCGCCAGTTTTTCGAAATACTCGCCATGCTGTTGCGGATCGTAATTGTTAGACAGCAACAAGCCATTGTCCTGATCAGATTGCGCGGTCTGTTCCAGTCGCGCCAGCGAACCAAAGGACAACCAGCAATACTCGACGGGTGCAGGCCCAAACTTTTCTTCCGCGAGTTGTAATAACCGCGTGGTAATGGTTTCACCCAGTATGGATATCATATGACCGATACTATGTGCCGTAGCATCGGCATCAATCAGCGTGACCAGCACCTGCGGTATGCGCGTGCTGGTTTCGGCCAGTTGCGCAATCGTGGTTTGTTTGTAAATATCACCCACCAGAAAAATGGGTGAAGCAGATTGACGCTGGATCAGATCCGAAGCACTGATAACGCCCATCACCTTACCCTGATGCATCACCGGTAAATGGTGAATATTGCGCCGCGACATCAGCAGCAATGCTGCGTAGGCATAATCCTCCTGGTTAATTGTGTAGGGATTCACGGTCATGATGCTGGACACAGGTGCTTTACTATCCATTTCTGTCGCCAGGCAGCGGCTGCGCATATCGCGATCGGTAACAATACCGGCCAGTTTTTCATGATCACAAATCAGAATCGCCGAAGCCATTTCTTCCGTCATTTTTTTTGCCGCGGCGCTAATGGATATATCCGGTGACGACATAACACATTTACGACTGAGAAAATCCTTAATCTGCAAGGTCATCAGACCAACATCATGATCACCACGGGATGTGGTTTGTTGCTGCACGGCATCCTGCAACCTGGCAGCACCATCCGCATGATAAAAATAAGCAAAGTATTCGTAATGATCGCACAGTTGTTTGAATTTGAATCGCGGCAGTTTGTATACCAGGGTATCTTCTATTGCCCTGACATTAAAACGAGTACGGCCACGCAGTACTGATCGCGCTCCAAAGGTATCACCTTCGCCACGGCGTGACAGTAACAGGCCGTGCTTGTCGCTCACTTCAACCGCACCACTGCGAATGATGTAGAGGTAATGCGGATCCATATCAGGGGAAAAAATCAGCGTGTCACGCCTGATATAACTTAATTCAAGCGCCGACGGCAGCTTGTCGAGCTCCGCATCCGGTAATTGATTAAACGGATGGTGGGCGGCGAGAAATTCGCGAATTTCGATCAGTTCAATATCCATTGTTCCGGCTTTTAAGAGTGAACAATATTTTTACTATACAACAATGCCTTATATTTGTAGCTCACAAAAAATAAAAGGAGCCCGGCAGGGGCTCCTTAAATTCAACATCAGGTTTTTGTTTAATGCTCCGTGGCAGCACTGGCACCTTTGGGTACACGAATATCTTCCACCATGTGCTGAATATGATCAGGTGGCGCCTTGGTCACTCTGGATACCGCAATGGCAACCATAAAGTTAACCAGCGCACCCACAGCACCAAATGCTTCCGGTGAAATACCCAGTAACCAGTTATCCGGTGTATTCGGTAAATTATTGGTACCCGGTACAAAGAACCAGCCCTTGAACACAAAGATATACACCACCGTCACAGTCAGGCCACTCAACATACCCCAGATTGCACCGCTACTGTTAATGCGTTTGTTGAATATGCCCATCATCAATGCCGGGAAGATGGACGAAGCAGCCAGACCAAACGCCAGCGCCACCACCTCCGCGGCAAATCCGGGTGGATTCATGCCCAGATACCCGGCCAGTACAATGGCACCGGCCATGGCAATGCGTCCCGCCATGAGCTCTTTCTTTTCAGAAATATTCGGCACGAACACACCTTTTAACAGGTCGTGCGAGATAGCCGACGAAATAGCCAGCAACAACCCGGCGGCTGTCGACAGGGCGGCGGCAATACCGCCGGCTGCCACCAATGCAATCACCCAGTTCGGCAAGCCGGCGATTTCCGGATTAGCCAGAACCATAATGTCATTATCGATCTTGGTCAGCTCATTGCCTTTCCAGCCGAGTTGTTCTGCCTTCGCTGCAAACTCCTGATTCTTGTCGTTGTAATACTGAATGCGTCCATCACCATTTTTGTCTTCAAAACCCAGCAAACCGGTTTTTTCCCAGTTGCTAAACCAGCTCGGTCGATCTTCATAAACCAGATTTGCAGTGGCGGAACCCACTTCTTCTGTTTGCACAGTCTTCACCAGATTAAACATGGCCATGGCACCCACTGCCGGCGCTGTGGTGTAAAGGATGGCAATAAAGACCAATGCCCAACCGGCTGAACTTCTCGCATCCTTAACCTTGGGTACTGTAAAGAAACGAATAATCACGTGCGGCAATCCGGCCGTACCAATCATCAGCGACAGCGTTAACAAAAATATATTAAGCGTCCCCCCTTTCTGTTCCGTGTATTTCGAAAAACCTAAATCCTGTAACACCAGATCGAGTTTTTCCAGTACATGCACCCCGTCACTCATGGAACCACCCAGCCCCAGTTGTGGCAACGGATTTCCGGTGAGCTGTAATGAAATGAAAATAGCCGGCACGGTATAAGCGAAAATCAACACCACATACTGCGCAATCTGGGTGTAGGTAATGCCTTTCATGCCGCCAATGACGGCGTACACAAAGACTATCGCCATACCAACCAGTACACCTGTTGCAAAATCCACTTCAAGAAAACGGCTGAAGGCGACACCAACACCTTTCATCTGACCGATTACATAAGTAATCGACGCCACGATTAAACAGATAACAGCAACGATTCGTGCGGTGCGTGAGTAATAGCGCTCACCAATAAATTCCGGCACGGTAAATTTACCGAATTTACGCAGATATGGCGCCAGCAATAATGCCAGCAACACATAACCACCCGTCCAGCCCATTAAATACACCGAGGCATCATAGCCTTTAAAGGAAATCATACCGGCCATGGAAATAAAGGAAGCGGCAGACATCCAGTCAGCAGCGGTTGCCATACCATTGGCTACCGGATGCACGCCCTTGCCGGCCACATAAAATTCGCCGGTGGTGGCGGCACGCGCCCATAATGCAATAGCGATATAAAGCGCAAAGGTGGCGCCAACAACTAACAGAGTTAAGGTTTGTAAATCCATTGTCTAATCCCCCAAATTAATCTTCATGAACATCGTATTTGCGATCTAGCGTGTCCATTTTTTTGGCATAATAAAAAATTAACACCAGATATACGTAGATCGAACCCTGTTGTGCAAACCAGAATCCCAACGGGTAACCGCCGATATGTATCTGATTAAGGACATCAACAAGTAGGATGCTGAAGAGATAGGAAACAACAAACCAGATGCCAAGACAGATAGCCAGTAACCTCAGGTTTTCTTTCCAGTAGGCTGCAAGATTTTCAGGTGTGCTCATTTTATCCTCGTCTTTATAATTGCTAAGGGATTGTTATGTGACGTAAAAGTAATGCCTCTATTACTTTCATCCTGAATGGATTCACTGTTCCTTGGATGGTCGAAAACAGCCGGTGTAACGACTGCAAAGTGACCCGAACAACGATGCGGCAGAAAAATTCATTAATGGAGAACGATTAGCATATAGGAATTACCGCTTGCTAATATGAATTTCAGCCCGGATTTACTCTACTACAAATAAATTGATGTTGATATAAATAATTAATTAATATTTAATTCGACGAGTCAGAATATTGGCCGACGAGTAGATGCAGTGGCCAGCTGATTGTTTTCCTGCTTGCAGCATCACCCCATGCAGAACCCAGCATGGGTAAAATATATTGGACGGGATTTTTATTATTGGCACGCATATAATTTTGCACAGCAGACCAGCTTTGAAAATAACCGGTCAATTCGTGCAAATTCCATTGTGCCTGCATCGTAAATGCTGGCGTGGCGATACGCAGAAATGGAAATGGTATTTCGCGATAACCACTCTCGATCAGCTGCCGCTCTGCTGGCCAATACGCATGCAGTATATCAGCGTATAAATGCGAAATTATTTGATCGATATCAACCGATATGCTCAGTAAGTTATAAGACCAGACAGCAATAACACCCTGGTTTTTTAATACTCGCCTGGCTTCCTGATAAAAAGCATCCACATCAAACCAGTGCAATGCCTGTGCCACCGTGATCAAATCAACAGAATTTTGTTCAATACAGGTTTTTTCAGCCCTTACGCATCGGTATTCAATATTGTTCTCTTGCATCGCATAACCGAGTTGCTGACGACTGGCATCAGTTGCAATCACCCGCGTGAAATGTTTTGCCAAACCCATAGCCGCCTGACCATTACCGGTAGCACAGTCCCAGGCACATTCATGCGCAGGTGAATGTTCGGCGAGAAATTTATACAGAGCTTCTGGATAGACAGGGCGATATTTCCGGTAATCACCTGACTGGGAGGAGAAGTGATCTTTGAAGGTTTTATCTGTCATGATGAGGGTTAATACATTGTGTATGTTTTATATTAACCGGTTTGTGACAGGATTACGATGACGCACATTAGTGGCCGCACAGTGCCACTTGTCGTTTTACCAGGAATGTTTCGCGTCAGCGCACGCAATATTTTATAAACATAGACTGTTTACTGTATTTTCATCCGGCACTGAAAACTAATTTTCACCCAATAACTCCATCAACCCAGCTTCATCCAGTACCTTAACTCCCAATTGCTGCGCCTTCTCCGCTTTGGAGCCTGGAGCATCGCCGGCAACTAAATAACTGGTTTTAGCCGAAACACTACCTGCGACTTTGGCGCCACGTGACTGCAACGCAGCCCTGGCTTCGTCACGTGTCATGCCGGCAAGTGTACCGGTAATAACAAACGTCAAACCGGCGAGTGTTTGATTTTGTTCATTGACCTGGTGATCAGCCCAGTGAACGCCGGCGGCACGTAACCGCTCAATGATTTGCCTGTTGTGCTGTTCGTTAAAAAAATGCCACACATGTCTGGCGACTACCGGCCCCACATCCGGCACCGATTGCAGCTCTTCTTCGCTGGCCGCCAGTAGCTGCTCTAACGATCCGAAATGTTTTGCGAGAGCCAACGCTGTCGCTTCTCCTACTTCGCGCACACCCAGCGCGTAAATAAAACGATTCAATGTCGTGGTTTTGCTTTTATCCAGTGCAGCCAGTAAATTGCTGGCGGATTTTTCACCCATACGTTCCAGCGATGCGATATCACTCAATTGTAATTTATATAAATCATCGACATGTTCAATGCGTTTTTCATCGACCAGCTGCTCTACCAGTTTGTCACCCAGGCCATCTATATCCATGGCCTTGCGCGATGCAAAATGTTTGATGGACTCCTTGCGTTGCGCCGCGCAATATAATCCGCCGCTGCAACGCGCAATGGCCTCACCTTCTTCACGCACCACATCCGAACCACATACCGGGCAATGCGCCGGTAATTTAATTTTCTTTGCATGCGGCAGACGGCTGCCGGCGACCACACTGACGACCTCGGGAATAACATCGCCGGCACGACGTATAATGACTTTATCGCCGACACGTATATCTTTACGTTCGACTTCATCCATATTGTGTAACGTGGCATTGCTGACGGTAACACCGCCAACAAAAACCGGCTCCAGTCTGGCCACCGGTGTTAATGCACCGGTACGTCCAACCTGAAACTCAATAGCATTTACCGTGGTCATTTCTTCCTGGGCAGGAAACTTGTGCGCAATCGCCCAGCGTGGTGCTTTGGCGACAAAACCCAGTTCCTTTTGCCAGTCGAGT
>JACPVK010000352.1 GCA_016191795.1 Gammaproteobacteria bacterium | reverse complement strand
GTTGATTTCACCATCCTGGCGCACAGTAAATGTCAGCTCATCACCCACATCCAGAAACTGAAACACGGTTTGTAACAAATGATAACCATCGGCGCGCCGACCGGTAACGTGTAAAAACAAATTCAGTTTGGCGGGTGCGATCCAGGTTTGGGTCATGGAATCGTCCATTGGCGAATCACCAGTTTCAGTTCCACATCATCCTGTGATTTTTTTTTCTCCACCCGACGCATAAAAATTTTGCGCGGCAAATAATAATTGCCGGATGGCGCGTAATTTTCCAGCTCGATACGCCAGCCATCCTGCTCCATCACAGCCAGGCCACCCTGCTCATGCCAGCGCATGTAACCGGGTGTTGATTGCGGCGAAGGAATTCCCAGCACCCAGAAGCGCAAACCGGTAACCGGAAATGTCCAGTCAGGTATTTGTGCCAGCAACTGTTCAATATTATCGGCGGTGATGTTCTCACCCCTGGAGGTGGCCAGCATCACCTGACCGGGCACGGCCGTTACCACAGTGGTGCCGGCACCGAACGGCGCCACCAGTTTTATTTCATAATTCTGCTCATCCTGCTGTTGCCAGAACACATCGACCTGACCACCATCGTGGCCGTTATGCATGGCTAGCTTGCCCAATAATTGCCAATGCGAAATCGAGACCATGTTCTGCTGATGCTGCTGCCATTGCCGTGCATCTGGCGGAGCAGAATGAAACGGTACCAGCGTTGCGCAGGAGGCAACAAAAAATATCAGGAATAAACCAGGGATTATTATTTTCAAGGGATAGAAACCCGGCGGTAATCAGCTTGTTGATTTTTGGCGTGCGCGGATGTGCGCCTCAAGGCGCATCTACTAACAGCTTGTTGAAAAACACCCGAACGGGATAGAAAAGATCTGACGCAAAGACGCAAAAACGCGAAGTATAAGAAGTCAGGCAGGAGGGTACAGGCATGGCGACAACAGACCCTAAACGCACTTCGGTTGTGTATGGATTCTATTCCTGCGCTGTATTTGACTTTCTTTGCGCCTTCGCGTCTTTGCGTCAAATCTTTTGATTTTTGGTTTTTCAACAGGCTGCTAAATAGCATTAGCGTTTATTTCGCTGTTATTTGCGTTCATTTGCGTTAAATCTTTTCTGGCATTTATTGCTTAAACCGTTTCATGGTTTCAACCAGCACCGGATGATCGGCTCGCAAGCTGGCGCCACGTTGCCAGATCTTTCCGGCCTCTTCGGTCTGCCCGCTGACCCATAACACTTCACCCAGATGGGCGGCAATTTCCGCATCTTCAAATTGCGCGAACGCCTTGCGTAAATGCTTGACTGATTCTTCGTATTCTCCCAGCCGGTAATACACCCAGCCAAGGCTGTCGAGTATGGAGGGATCATTGGGCAGCAAGGCAACCGCCTTGAGTATGTAACTCTTGGCTTCCTGCAAACGCTGGCTGTGATCAGCCAGGGTATAACCCAGTGCATTGAGTGCATTCACGTTTTCCGGTTCGTGGATCAGTACCAGTCGCAAATCCGATTCAGCCACATCCAGCATGTCGAGTTTTTCCGCGGTCAGTGCACGGGCATACAGCAGGTCGGTATTTTCCGGTAAATTTTTCAGTGCTGTATTGTAAATATTGAATGCTTCCCGATTACGCTGGGCGCTACTCAACACTTCGCCCTGCGCCAGATACAGGCGGACCACACCATCATTATCACTGGCGCTGGCGGCCATGAGATTTTGCAGTTGCACCATGGCCTGATCCACTGCACCGGTCATGGCCAGCAAACCGGCGGCACGGATATGGGCGTCGAGGTAATACTCGCCTTTTTCCACGCGCTCAAAGTTGGCGATAGCCACCACCAGCTTGCCCTGTGATTGTTGAATACGCCCGAGGTAATAATGGGCCTGTGACGAGTGATGACCCTTGTCGATCAGCAACTGTAAATAATCATTGGCCAGATCTATCTTGCCGATTTCAATCGACAGCAACCCAAGGCTGAGCAACACATCCGGATTTTCCGGCTGGCGCTCATACAAAATATTAAACTGCTGCCAGGCCGTGGCGTAGTCCTTGCGCTGCACCAGCATACGCGCATATTGCAATCGCAGCTGGTTGTCGTCGGAACGTAATCCCACCGCTCTGGAAACCGCTTCTATCGCGCCGTCTTCATTCTGCTGGGCAGCCAGTATTTGCGCCTTGATCAGCCAGGCATCGCCGGTTTCCGGTGCCATGGCCAGTACCGCATCAACCAGCCCCTGCGCTGTATCAAACCGGGAGGCATTCACTTCATATCGTGCCCGCAATAGCATCAAACGTGGTTGTTGCGGATGCAGCGCATCGAGCTTGCGCAAAACTGCCAGGGATGTTTCGGGTTCGGCTTCTTTTTGCAGGATGTGACTCAGGGCTGTAATGGCGGTGTCATTGATTTTACCTGACTGCATCAGCATGGGGGTCAGGTGCTCAACCACGGCATCCACCTCTCCCAGATGCAACATGGCCAGCACTCTTACCCGGGTAATCTCGTCACTGGCCTCGGGTGATAGCGCCTGCCAGCGATTAATGGCGGCCACAGCCTCGTCGTAATGTTCGGCAAAAAGGGCAATGTGAGCCGCTCTGGCAGCCACTCTGGGGTCGTCGGAACTGGTCGCTGCCTCCACATAGAATTCGGCCGCGGCATCCATATCCCCCCGACTGCCGGCAAACTCACCGGCCAGCAACTGGTATAACAACTCACCATTGAGCTCCTGCTGTACCGGCCCGGCGGCCTCCTGGGCATCACTACGCGGGGCATTGGCCGCACAACCTGCCAGCAACAGCAACGTCAGGGTGGCAGGGAGAATTTTTTTCACTCTGTTTGTCAACATATCAACCTTACCGGGCAGTGTGCCCGACCACAAATAATACCTGTAACACTAATATAAACCACTGCCGTGACGCTTGTCGGCTGTAAATCACAGGACGGCTGATCATCGCAAGCTTGTAATCCCCTTGGCCATGACTCAGAATTTCGAACTTTCGCCATGCCAGTACGCGCCCGATACCACCCGATATGTCATTGATTACCATTGGACTCAACCACAAAACCGCGCCAGTTGAACTGCGTGAGCGCCTGGCATTTACGCCAGATACGCTGCCGGAAGCCGTGCGCTCACTGGTAAAAGTGGCTTGTGTCAGTGAAGCTGCCATTCTTTCTACCTGTAACCGCACCGAGCTGTATTGCACGGTTCACGACTCACCCACCGCTGACCGGGAACTGGTGGAATGGTTCAGCGGTTTTCATGGCTTTAATACCGAAGAATTGTCACAGCATCTGTATCTTTATCATCATGATGAAACCATTCGCCATGCCCTCAGCGTTGCCTGTGGACTGGACTCGATGGTGCTGGGTGAACCGCAAATACTGGGGCAGATGAAACAGGCTTATTCGCAAGCCGTTACCCTGGGCAGCGTGGGCATGTTGCTGGGAAAATTATTCCAGCACGCATTCTCGGTCGCCAAGCAGGTTCGTACCGATACCGATATCGGTTCCAGCCCGGTATCGGTGGCGTTTGCCGCAGTCAGTTTATCCAAACAGATATTCGGCGATTTCAAGAAACTTACCGCCTTGCTGATCGGCGCCGGTGAAACCATTGAGCTGGCTGCACGTCATCTTAAATCCAGCCAGATCGGCCACATTATCATCGCCAACCGCACCGTTGAGCGCGCGCAAAACCTGGCGCAACAATTTAACGGTGAAGCCATTTCCCTGCCGCAAATTCCGGAACAGCTGCATCGTGCTGATATCGTTATTTCATCGACTGCCAGCCCGTTACCGATACTCGGCAAGGGCGCTGTTGAAAAGGCACTGAAGAAACGCAAACACAAACCGATGTTTATGGTGGACATTGCCGTACCGCGTGACGTCGAGGCAGAAGTTGCCGATCTGGATGATGTGTACCTGTATACCGTCGATGATTTGCAGCACATCATTGCGCAAAACATGGAATCGCGACAACAGGCGGCACAACAGGCGGCCGAAATTATCGATGCCCAGGTAATTGCGTTTCTTAACTGGAAAAAAACGCTTGATGCCGTTGATGTTATTCGTGACATTCGCCAGCACGCCGAAACCACCCAGCATGAAGCACTGGATAAAGCACGCCGCATGCTGGCACAGGGCAAGAGCGCCGAGGAAGCACTGGATTTTCTGGCGCACACACTCACCAATAAATTATTACACCACCCGATGGTACATTTGCGCCAGGCCGGGCAAGATAACAATCCGGACCGCATCGAACTGATTCGCGATTTGTTTTTGCGTACGCCTGCTATTAAACCCGATAAATGATTCCGGCACCTGCATGAAAGACTCCATACGAATAAAGCTGGAAAATCTGAGCGAGCGCTTTGAAGAAACCAGCGCCCTGTTATCGCAACCGGAGATTATTTCCAACCAGAAAAAATTTCGCGAACTGTCACAGGAATATGCCCAGCTGGAGCCGGTCATCACTTCTCTCAACCGCTATCGCAAGGCGCAAGCCAATCTCGCTTCCGCCACCGAGATGCTAAAAGATAATGACCCGGAGATGCGCGAGATGGCGCAACTGGAACTCAAAGTCGCCAAAGAGCAGGTGGAACTACTCGAAGCCGAATTACAAAAAAGTTTGTTGCCGAAAGACCCGCATGACAACAGCAATATCTTTCTGGAAATTCGCGCCGGTACCGGTGGTGACGAAGCAGCGATTTTCGCCGGAGACCTGTTCCGTATGTACAGCCGCTATGCCGAATCCCAGCGCTGGCAAGTCGAAATATTAAGTGAACACCAGGGTGAGCATGGCGGTTACAAAGAAATTATTGCGCGCATTATCGGCCAGGGTGCTTATTCAACATTAAAATTTGAGTCTGGTGCACATCGTGTGCAACGTGTACCCGCAACCGAAGCACAGGGTCGCATCCACACCTCAGCCGCCACCGTGGCAGTCATGCCGGAACCCGATGAAGCCGAAGAAATCGTGTTGAATCCGGCTGATCTGAAAACCGATACCTTTCGCGCATCCGGCGCCGGCGGCCAGCACGTTAATAAAACCGACTCCGCCATTCGCATTACCCACATTCCAACCGGCACGGTTGTGGAATGTCAGGATGAACGCTCACAACATAAAAATCGTGCTCGCGCCCTGTCATTATTACAGGCACGACTGGTGGACGCCGAACGTGAAAAAAATGCGCGCGAGCAGGCGCAAACTCGTAAATCACTGGTAGGCAGTGGTGATCGTTCGGAGCGCATACGCACCTACAATTTCCCGCAGGGTCGCATCACCGATCACCGCATCAATCTCACCCTGTACAAGCTCGATGATTTTATCCAGGGCAATATCAACCCGGTGATTGAACCACTGATTAATGAATACCAGGCTGAACAGCTGGCGGCACTGGCGGATTTGTAAACTGTATTTAATAAAAATAATTGACACAGAGACACTGAGACGCAGAGATGGCAACCATATAAAAACTCTGCGCCTCAATGTCTCCGCGTCGAGTTTTCAACAAATCATGGCGTTGAAGCCGGCAGAACCATCATGAACATTCAACAAATACTCCGCCAGGCCAGCACACAACTCACCGGTGTTTCTGACTCGCCACAACTCGATGCCGAAATATTACTCGCACACGCGCTACAGAAATCACGTACCTTTTTATTTACCTGGCCACAACATGAAATTGACGAAACCACGCAAAAACAATTTGAACATTATCTGGCACAACGCATTACAGGAAAACCGGTTGCTTATATCACCGGCGAACGCGAATTCTGGTCACTGAAATTACAGGTAACCACCGACACCCTGATACCACGCCCGGAAACCGAATTACTGGTTGAACAGGCGTTACGTTTATTACCCGGAACCGAAATCAGAATTGCTGATCTGGGCACCGGCAGCGGCGCCATTGCACTGGCACTGGCCAGTGAACGCCCGCAATGGCACATCACCGCAACCGATAAATCAGCTGCGGCATTGGCGATTGCACGCAACAATGCACTCAATCTCGGTATCACCAATATCGAATTTTTACTCGGTGAATGGTTTAAACCGCTGCCACAAAAACAATTCCACGCTATCGTCAGCAATCCGCCTTATATTGCCGATGATGATGCGCATTTATCACAGGGTGATGTGCGCTTTGAACCCGTGAGCGCCCTGACATCCGGCGGAGATGGCCTGACAGCACTTCGTCATATTGCACATCATGCCAGGCCGTATTTATTAGCCGGAGGCCTGTTAATGGTGGAACACGGCTATAACCAGATGCAATCGGTCTATAAAATATTTCAGGACAATGGCTACACCAATATTACGATGTTCACTGATCTGGGCGGCAATCCAAGACTGACGCTGGGATACAGCCCCTGATTTTTCAGTAAGTTAATCAACTCTAATAAACAAAAAAATCCTTGATCTCTTTTACCGCTTGGCATAATTTCATGGCCATGAGCTCGGAAGACCTGATCAAAAAACGTGAGATTCGCTTTTGTCATTTGCACCCGGATAAAAACCAGGCGCGAAGTGCATTGCTTTTGTTAAGTGATGCAGAAGGCATTATTGATGTCCAGTACGGTGACGCCCTGTGTCTGTATGTCAGTTACGATGTACGCCTGCTCACCTTGCAAGCCATTGAAAATGTATTGATACGTCTGGGCTTTCACCTCGACAGCCGATTACTCAGCCGCATGAAACGAGCGCTCTATATTTATTCCGAAGACACCCAGCGCACCAATCTGGGTTGCTCTGAAATCACGGATACCACCATGGTATTCGTCAATCGCCAGGCAAAGGGCAACCGTTGCCGTGATCGTCGCCCGGAGCATTGGCGCAAATATTTATAAACAAGTTGCAAGTTTAAAGGTTAAAGTAGCAAGTAAAAGCGCTCCCTTGTTACATGCTACTTTATACTTGCCACTTAATTTATGAATGACCAGCAATTACTTCGCTACAACCGCCAGATCATGCTGCCGCAAATCGGTTATGAAGGGCAGCTAAAATTATTGGCCGCACACGTATTGATTATTGGTCTTGGCGGATTAGGTTCACCTGTCGCTATGTATCTGGCTGCGGCCGGCATTGGCAGGCTGACGCTGGTGGATTTTGACACAGTTGATTTATCCAACCTGCAACGCCAGATTTTGCATCGCACCGAAAACATCAAACAAGCCAAGGTTGCTTCCGCCAGACATAATTTATTGCAACTCAATCCTGAAATTATAATTAACACTGTTAACGATAAACTCGATCAGAATGCGCTAAACAGTTTGATCGCTACTGCGAATGTTGTCGTTGATGCCAGCGATAATTTTGACACTCGCTTCGCCATTAATCGCGGATGTGTTCAACACAGGGTACCGCTGGTATCCGGCGCTGCCATTCGCTTTGAAGGCCAGGTCAGTGTGTTTGATTTACGCGATGCAAGCTGCCCCTGTTATCGATGCCTGTATGACGAGAGTGGAACCACTGAAGAAACCTGTAGCACCAATGGTGTGATCTCACCCATGGTAGGTATTATTGGCAGCATTCAGGCACTGGAAACGATCAAACTGATTGCCGGAACCGGCGAGACCCTGGCAGTAAAATTATTCCTCTGTGACGGCCTGTATCAGGCATGGCGAACTATGCGATTACGTAAAGATCCACATTGCCCGGTGTGTGGAAGCACCTGAATCAGGTAAATTACTTATCCGCATCTTCTGCTTTCTTTACGCGTATTTTCACACCCGACATATCTTTTCCATTCAAACCTTTTATGGCCGCCTTGGCTTCATGTACCAGCGGCATTTGTGCAAAACCAAATCCCTTTGACTGGCCCGTAGCCTGATCCATCACCAGATCGCAGGATTGAACCCTGCCAAATGCCATGAACATTGCACGCAATTCTTCTTCTGTCAGATTACGCGGTAAATTTCGTACAATGATTTTCATGGCACATCCCGATAGTTATTAAGTGCAGATAATTACAAATGGTAGATAAAATTAATTTGCAGGGAATCAATCTCATCCCGAATGACATATTCCAGGCGTAACTGAGCAGCAGGATCAAGCCTGAATCCCAGACCTGCACCCAGCATGATTCCGCTGTCATCGCCCAGATCCAGACCTAATCGCGCCAGCCAGCCCAGATTGTCGCGTATGGCACCATCCAGCACATAGGTCGTCCACAAACCACCGGCATCACCGCTCGAAAAACCATAATCCATATAACCCAGCTCAACGGAACTTCTGGCACCTTCAATGAGGTTAACCTGGTCGAGATCATAGGCTGCAAAAAACTGAAAACCGATTTCACTGTCATTATTCCCTGGCACATCAACGGTATTGCGCGATATGCCGCCACCGATAGACATTTTGTTTTTTTGTAATATCGGGCCCTGCGGTTCGGCCTGCACGTTGTATACAAACACACAGGCAGCCAGACAAATACCTGTAATAATCTTATTCATCAGCTGAAACTCCGGTTATTTATCAACTTGGTCGAGAACATTTGCTGATTCCTGCAAAAAATCATCCATTGACTGGGTTTTTGCCCATTGTGCGAATGGCGGTTTGAGTACAGCGGGGTATTCTGGATCAGGATTAAAACCCGGACGATTGGCCTGCATCACAAAACTGATCACGGCTACCAGTGCCCAGGCAAATACATTTGACAATAACAACTTGCGTCGCGTGGACAGGATCATGGCTCGGCCCATACTGACATAAAACATCAGCGTCATCAGCACGCCGCCAATGATAAAACTCAGAAGATCAGGCAGGAACACATCACGCGTGTTAAAAGCTATGTAATCAATGCCATATTGCAGCAACATATCAGTCAGAAAATAAAATATTGTCACCGCCAGGAAAAACAAATATTCGGTTTTACGCCGCACCACAAAGGCAATCAAACTCCATATCATGGCCCACAACAAGGCGGCGCCTACAACCGGCAAGGCATCGGCCGCAAGTTTTTGCATGGGTGTGGTAACGCTGGTGACCAGAAATTCGCTATACACTTGTGCCAGCCATAACACCATTAGCAAAGCACTGATCACCACCAGCTCACGCATTGTTTCAATAAATCCGGCCAGGGTGTCATGCAACTTTCTGATCGGGACAACAGCATGGTGCGGACTAAAAAAACGCATCAGGGTTTTTCCCAGCACCAGCTCGTCGCCGGAATGTATTACACAGGTTTCCTGCGCCAGTGGTTTGCCCTGATAGTGCGGCGGATTCACCCTGTCAACCTGGCGTAAAAGCCAGCCATTTTCAGCCTGGTCAATAACGAGATGTTCGGCCGCTACGAACGGATCATTCAAAATAATATCGTTGTTATATCCACGACCAATGCTCAATGGAAACCGCGCAATATGCCGGTAGGCTGGCATACGCCTGTGAGCATCATGAATTTCGACAATCAACTCTGCCATTTGATGCTCTCCATAAATTTTCGCACCAGCGCCATGGCGTTTTCTTTACTGATACCCGATGCATTCATGTTAACCAGCAGGCCACTATTTTCGCTGCCCAGGCTCGCCATACTCAAAGCCACATCATACAGACCCGAGAATTTTTTATAGGCACGAAAACACAGGGACGTTTTCCAGGTTTTTCCGGCAAGCTCTACAAAGCGGGCATTACATCGATAATTGCCAACGTCTTCTTCGGCAGCCTGATTGGAGCTGTAACCATCAGCAAATTTTTGCGAGTACAGATTATAAAATTGGGTACTGTTCAGCCTCTCGGTACTCAGCAGGTCATAACGAAAATCGATGCTGCCGGTTTCAAAATGATCCGATATATAAATATTATCCGGACTGGCACAGGCACTATAGGTATAACTGTAAAGCATCTCCGGCTTGCTCTCGGTTTGGCCCCAGCATTTGAAATAGGACGTAAGCTCGGCCGGAACCACTGCATTTCCCAGGCTCATGGTTTTCCATTTATCCTGTAACAACTGCTGCAAGGCCTGTTGCTGGCTGGCCTGTAATTGCAAAGAGATGCGCTGAATTAAATCTATGTCCTGCCCACCGGCCTGCTTTACTTCATCGAGCAATTTGCGCAAATAACGTACCGGCACCAGAAAACTCAATTCATTACCGGCAGTAGACACATTGACACCGATTACTTCACCCTTGCGATTTAGTGCAGGGCCACCACTCATACCCGGATTAAGTGCCCCCGAAAACAGAATTTTTTCGTAGAGTGATTTTTCCAGCAAGCCGTTGTAATTCCCTTCCACAATGCTCATACCCAGATCGCGCGGGTTACCTATGGCAAAAATACGCGAACCCTTGGCCAGCGATGTACGGGTTAATTCGAGATAGGCATTACCCTCCAGTTCAGCCTGAACCAGGGCCAGATCATGAATCACATCAATATCCCGCACTCTGACAACACCGCTGGAGCCGTCGTGAGCCAGATACTCAACCCGGTATTGCTCCGGGGCATGTATGTATCCGGCCACCACATGATAATTGGTGGCAATCAGGCCATCTGCCGACACCCTGAAGCCGGTGCCAATACTCACCTTCTTATTGGACGCCGTGTCGACCACCTGAACCTGGAAAATTCTATCCTGCAAATCCCGGTAGATATCTTCGGCAGTGACCACAGTCGTCGCCGCCTGAGCTGGCAGAACCAGACTGGCGAGGAGGGTTCCCAGACACCTTAATAATTTATTCATCTTCGGCCTGCAGGCTTGATATTGTGAAAACAGGCGCATCATAACAATGTTGCCGCTTCATTTCACAGCGAGGTGTCGGTATAGTAGCTTACCCGGGTTAAGTACCCCGCAGCCACTACCCAACTTGACCCTATGCCTTTTGTATACAAGATCGCACTGCTATTCCTGACATTTATTTTGCCTGTTGCGCTGCACGCACAGACAATACAATCTCCCGATAAGTTGCAACCCCTGGCGGAACACAGCCGGGCTACCGCTGAAATCGTTACCCGTTTGCAACACTGGCACTATCAGCGTAACAGCGTCTTCCTGGATGATCGCTTATCGGCACTGATACTGGACACCTACCTCAAGGAACTGGATGCCGAACGCAGTTATTTTCTGCAATCAGACATTGATGAGTTCAACAGGCTACGCGATCGCATGGATGACATTCTTAAAACCGGCAATTTGCAACCGGCATTTGCGATATTCAATGTCTTTCAACTCCGACTTTTCGATCGTTTGCAATATTTACAAAACAGTCTCGATAAAGGCCTGGATAAAATCGATTTCAACGCCAATGAATCACTGCAGTTCGATCGTGAACAGGCTGCCTGGCCAAAAACCGTGGCCGAGCTCGATGAGCTGTGGCGCAAGCGTTTCAAAAATGACGTGCTTAATCTGAAACTCACCGGCAAGGATATGCCCGCGATAGCTGATTTATTGCGCAAGCGTTACACCAATCGTATCAATCAGGCACGACAAACAAAGAGTGAAGACGTTTATAACGTATTCATGAATTCATTCACCGCCAGTTACGATCCACACACCCAGTATCTGTCACCGAGCGCTGCTGAAAATTTCAATATCCAGATGCGGTTATCGCTGGATGGCATCGGCGCCATGCTGCAAATGGAAGATGAATACACCAGGGTAATGCAGGTAATACCCGGCGGCCCGGCAGACAAGGCCGGACAACTCAAGGCGAATGATAAAATTATTGGGGTCGGCCAGGGTAAGGACGGAGAAATCATCGATGTGGTGGGCTGGCGACTCAACGATGTCGTTGACCTGATTCGCGGTCCCAAGGGCACCGAAGTTCGTTTATCCATTTTGCCGGGCAGCGCAGCTGACACCCAGCAAACAAAAATTATCACCATTACCCGCGACAAGGTGAGCCTTGAAGACCGAGCCGCCAGCAAGCAAATTCTGGAAATGGAAGAATACGGCAAAAAATACCGTATCGGCGTTATTACTCTGCCAAAGTTCTATATTGATTTCGAAGCGGCCGAACGCGGCGATAAAGATTACCGCAGCACCACTCGCGACGTAAAAAAATTACTCAGGGAACTGGTCGCAGAAAAAGTTGATGGCGTGGTTGTGGATTTACGCAATAACGGCGGTGGCGCCCTGCGTGAAGTCGTAGATCTGGTTGGCCTGTTTATTGAAACCGGTCCAACGGTTCAGGTACGCAACACGTCGGGCCGTGTTGAAATACACGACGACCGTGATCCGGAAATTGTATATAAAGGGCCACTCGCCGTTCTGGTTAATCGCCTGTCTGCATCAGCCTCTGAAATTTTTGCCGGTGCCATCCAGGATTATCATCGCGGCATCATTATCGGCACCCAGACCTACGGCAAGGGCACAGTACAGGCCAAAATGCCCTTGTCTTATGGCGAAATCACCCTGACTCAGCAAAAGTTTTATCGTATCACCGGTGACAGCACACAAAGTCGCGGTGTCATTCCCGATATCAATTTACCCTCGCTGTATAACGTCAATGAAATTGGTGAAAGCGCACTGAAAGGCGCCTTGCCCTGGGATCGTATCCGCTCGGCAAAATTTGAAGACTGGCCTGAATTCGCCAACAAGATTCCCAGACTGGTTGACTTGCACAAACAACGCGCACCCAAAGACCCGGATTATGTTTATCTGATCAAAACCAGTGAGCTCATAGAAAAACGTAATGCCAAAAAAGAACTCACACTCAACGAAGCTGCACGTCGTGCCGAAAAGCAAAACATAGAGAACCAGCAACTCGCACTGGAAAATGATCGTCGCAAGAGCAAAGGTCTGAAGCTGATCAAATCAATTGATGAACTCGACAATAAAGATGAAGCACCCATGGATCCCGAAGAAGGCGCTTCCAGGGAAGAAATGCCATTGCTCACCGAAACCAGTCACATTCTGGTGGATTACATTTCACTCAGCCGCCAGCAATTTGTAAATCATTAAGCTATTCGGGAGCCGGTGTTATCGGCTCCCGCCCCCTAAAAATTATGGAACACCCGGCACACCTGCCACCTGCATCTCCAGTACCATCTTTATAGTTGTATATACAACATTATTGAACTAGAATTACCCGCATGTTCGAACGATGCCTTTATTTCAACGTCAATGCACTTGCCAGACAGGTCAATACTATCTGGGATGAAGCATTTGCCGAATTTGACCTGTCGCCAGCACACGCCTATCTGCTGCGTCTGGTACTGGCACAACCTGGCATTGCACAGAGAGATATTGCGCTGGAACTGAAACTCGCAAAATCAACCGTCACACGATTTATTGATACCTTGCAAACCAAAGGCCTGCTAAGCCGTAAAAAAACGGCCGATGGCGACCCTCGCGAACAAAATATTTTCCCAACAGCCAAAACCCTGAAAATTGCCGACAAACTCAACAACAAGGGCGAAGAGCTCTACAAAAAAATGCTCGCCACACTGGGTACTCATGACATGAAAACACTGGTCGAAATGCTGCGTTCAGCAACACAACATCTTGGCTAGTTTTATTTTGCGCTAATGGTTGTATATACAACATTGTAAAGGAGTGAAATATGAAATCAATACAAAATAATTAAATCCTGACAAATTCACCAGACAACCGATACATAGCATTTTCAAGCACGACAAATCATATACATACGGAGAAATAATCATGAGTACAGAACTATCAAACGAACTTTTCTGGCTGGTCACAACCGCATTAATGACAGCATTATTCTGGATTCCATACATCATCAATCGC
>JACPVK010000351.1 GCA_016191795.1 Gammaproteobacteria bacterium | reverse complement strand
AGGCGCGGTGGGGTAACGTAAAGAGTTTAAAGATATGACGCGAAGACGCAAAGGACGCAAAGATTTTTAATATTTTTCAGGATGCCTGGAGATTAAAAGAAATTTTCATTTAATCTTTTGAAACACCAGGCTTTTACTTCGCGTTCTTTACGCCTTTGCGTCAATTCTTTCAGTTTTTATTAAATGTATTTGGAGTCATGAATATGCTGTCAATCAAGAATTTACAGGTAGCGATAGAAGACAAACAAATTCTTCGCGGAATTAATTTGCAAATTGGCAAAGGCGAAGTGCATGCCATCATGGGGCCAAATGGTTCTGGCAAGAGCACGTTGTCAAATGTGCTGGCCGGGCGTGAAGGTTATAACATCAATGCCGGCGAAGTGCTGTTCGAAGATGAGGATTTGCTGGCGCTGGAACCGGAACAGCGTGCGCATAAAGGTATTTTTCTGGGTATGCAATATCCTGTCGAATTACCGGGTGTCAACAATATGATGTTTATGCGTGCATCGATTAATGCGGTGCGTCGCTCGCGCGGAGAAGAAGAGCTGGATGCGATCGCCTTCATGAAGCTGGTAAAGCAAAAGGCAAAACTGGTTGAGCTGGATGAGCAATTTCTGAAACGTAATGTCAATGTCGGTTTTTCCGGTGGCGAGAAAAAGCGTAATGAAATTTTACAAATGGCCATGCTGGAACCCAAATTCGCCATTCTCGATGAAACCGACTCGGGTCTGGATATAGATGCCTTGCGCGTCATTGCCGGTGGCGTAAACGCCTTGCGCAGCCCGGAGCGTTCAATTTTGATGATTACGCATTACCAGCGTTTGCTGGATTATATTCAGCCGGATTTTGTGCATGTGCTGGTGGGCGGTCGCATTGTGCGTTCCGGCGGCAAGGAACTGGCCTTGCAGCTGGAAGAAAAAGGTTATGGCTGGATTGAAGATGAGGCGGCAGCATGATTACCCCGGGACAACAACGCGACTGGTTACAACAACTGGTATCCGCGCAAGATGTTGCGGCCAATAATCCACAGTGGATGCTGGATCGACGCGCCACGCTAAAAGAATTAATGATGACATTGCCGGTGATCAATCGTTCACTGGAGGCCTGGCGTTACACCAGTATCGATGCCTTGATGCAACAGGCATTTAAGTCGGTGGATGCACTGCCGGAAGTGACAGCCAATCACGCTCTGTTAACGCCGGTGATCGATAGCTATCGCATCGTGCTGGTGAATGGTCGCTATGTTGCCAGTTTATCGCAACAAAAATTACCTGCCGGTGTTTACTTTGGTAGTTTGAACGCCGCACTTAAAACGCATAACGATATTTTGAGTGCAGAATCCGGCATGATGCCTGACCACGTCGAACATGTATTCAGTGCCTTGAATAGCGCGCTGCACCAGGATGGTGTGTTGTTGCATATTGCTGCCGGCGTTGAACTCGACAAACCACTGGAAATCATTTATCTGAATCAGTGTGCCGACCAGGCCATGTTGATTCAGCCACGCAATGTTATTGCGCTGGATGCCGGCGCTAAAGCGACGCTGGTTGAGCGGTTTGTCAGCAGTGATCACTCGGTTTATTTTAATAATCAGCTGGCCGATATCGTGCTGGCGGATGATGCAAAACTGACGCATTACCGTTTGCAGGATGAAAGTCGCCATGCCTGGCATCTGGGCAGTTTGTATTTAACACTGCGGGCACGCAGTCAGTATCGCGCAACCAGTCTGGCTTTTGGTGGTCGCTGGGCACGTACCGATTTCGTTACAGCATTTCAACAGGCCGATGCAGTGTGTGAATTAAACGGTTTGTATACCGTGGGAGATCAGCAATTGGTGGATTTTCATCTGGATACGCGACACTCGGTGCCTGATTGCGTCAGCCATTCACATTTCAAGGGCTTGTTATATGGCAAGGGCCGGGCTGTATTTGATGGCCGTATTCTGGTTGAGCAAGATGCCCAGCGTACGGACGCAAAACTCAGTAACGATAATTTATTGTTAACACGTGATGCGGAAGTCGACACCAAGCCACAACTGGAAATTTACGCCGATGATGTGCAATGCAGTCATGGCACCACAGTCGGTCAGCTGGATGCGCAGCAAATATTTTATATGCGTTCGCGCGGTATTGATGCGGCGACTGCACGTGACATGTTGTGCCTGGGTTTTGCCAACACGGTACTCGACACGATACAGCTGCCGGCATTGCAGGAATTTGCCAGCCATAAACTAAATGAAACACTGCATGCTATGGATGTCACGGAGGGAGGAAGCGATGGAAGTTAAACCCATACACTTTCGCGGCACCAGCGACATTATGCAGGCACCGGATCCTGCGCCCTTACCTGCTGATGCGACGCTGGAACAGCAGGTGATTGCGGCAATACGCCGTGTCTATGATCCGGAAATTCCCTTGAATGTTTACGATCTTGGCCTCATCTATGATTTACAGATTAATGATCAGAAAGAAGTGGCGATTAAAATGACGCTGACGGCACCCGGTTGCCCGGTTGCCGGTATCCTGCCCGGGCAAGTGGCCGATGCCGTGCGAGCGGTTGAAGGTATTTCCGATGCGCAGGTGGAACTGGTCTGGGATCCGCCCTGGAATCAGGATCGCATGTCGGATGAAGCAAAATTAACATTGGGTTTGTTTTAAACAGGAGGATATGAAGATGGCTGTTACACTGACTGAAAATGCCGCCAGACATACGGCTACGATGCTGGAAAAGCGCGGGCACGGTATAGGCCTGCGACTGGGTACAAAAAAATCAGGCTGCACCGGGTTTGCCTACGTGGTGGATTATGCGGATGAATCGACTCCCGACGATGTCGTATTCGAAAGTTTTGGTGTCAAGCTGATCGTTGATAACACCAGCTTGCAACAGATTGAAGGTCTTGAAGTGGATTACGTTAAAAACGGCGCGCTAAATCAGGGCTTCGAATTCCGTAATCCCAACGTCAAGGAAATGTGCGGTTGCGGCGAATCGTTCAGTGTGTGAATCATTAAATGACTAACCTGGATGACATAGTTGATATATTTGAATTGCTGGGTGACTGGGATCAGCGCTATCAGTATCTCACCGAGCTTGGCGAAAAATTACCACCCATGCCGGAAGCGCTGAAAACTGAAGCCAACAAGGTCAAGGGTTGTATGAGCCAGGTGTGGGTGAGTGCCTGGCAGGATGCGGCGCATCCGCAGTTAATAAATTATTATGGTGATTGTGATACCAGTATTATCAAAGGTGTGCTGGCTGTATTGATACAGCTTTGTGCCGGTAAAACCATAGCAGCTATCGAACAGCTGGATGTGGATGAGTTGTTTGCCCGGCTTAATCTTGATGAACACTTATCGCCCAATCGTCACGTGGGTGTCTACGCCATTGTGACGCTGATGAAGCAACAGGCACGCGCCTTACAGTCCATGCCTGCTGACCTGCCACGCAAATCGCCATCTATTCGTAACTAAATTTCTCTGTCTGATTAAAATGCTTTCCTGAAAAAGGGGTTGTGGCACCCATGGCTTTGTGTTGCAAAGTTTAAGATTGGGGTAGCTACGGTAAAAGTTTCCGCTACTTCCCGTCCTTTTTAATGTGTGATGCCGGTAGCCGAATCATCGTAACAACGCGTGTGTCTATTGTTGCCGGCTTCATGATGCCTCCTGATTCCAGGTGTTAGATGGAGATGATAAATCTCAAGGAAAGCCTGTTCTTGTAGTTTGCAACTTTCACACTGTCGTTTCTTTGGCTACACTCACGCCATACCAACTTACCTGATACGCATAAAGAGGACGTCACTTGAAAAGTCAGCGCATAAAATTGTTTCCATTCATCGCAGCCATAAGTGTTGCATCCCTGCTGGCGGCTTGTGAGCCTGCCACGGAATCATCCTCGCCCTGGGTTAAAAGTGATTCCCCCTGGGGCAAACGAACAGCAGCCGTAACAGAAACTGCCGAAGCACCGGCTGCTGATGCCTATAAGCAGGAGCTGGCAAATATTGATACCGGTACAACAGGCGGTGTCGAGATGGGCTATCAGGCAGAAAAAGTTGAATCCAGTGTGCCTGAAGAGATAGTGGTGGAAGAAATTGCACCTGTGCCGGTGGCCAAACCTGTTAAGGCAAAAAAACCAAAACCGGAGATGCCTGCACCCGTCGCTGCCAGTGACAGCCCCGAAACGGGAGGGGACTTCAAAAATATCGCGGGCAATTATTACACTGTACAGGTGATTGCATCGGTTGATGAAAATTCCGTTTACACGTTCGCGAATAAACACCAGTTATCAACCCGCTATATTGTGCCGACTGTACGCGGCGGCACAACCTGGTATGTATTGTTACTGGATGTGTACCCAACTAAAGCGGCAGCCAGGTCTGCGCTGGATTATTCTGCGGGCACCCTGCCGACCAAGCCATGGATACGTACGGTGGCGTCCGTGCAGCAGTTGATGCCTTGAGCCAGGAGGCTATCAAACATCACTGATCTGATTGGCGATGCAACAAAAAGCCGGCTATTGCAGGCTTTTTGTTGCATGCGGTCTGGTTAGCCCAGTGATTTATGTGTGCCGTCGCACATCGGCTGGTTGTGGCTGTGCTTGCAACCACACAGGCCATATTTTTTCTTTTCGGTGATTATTACTTCAACGGGTGAAAAATCCGAACCTTTATGTGAACCATCACAAAAGGGTTGGGTTCTGGATTTTCCACAGGCGCACCACCAGTAAGTGCCGGGCTCCAGTTCGACGACATAAGGTTTTTTTTGCGGGCAGTTTGGTTCACTCATGATAGGTCTCCGAAGAATTCATTATCCAGGGTATCAATAGTAACCGAAAAAAGACGGGCAAAAAAAAGGGATTACCATCCATGGTAAGCCCAATGTTAAAGCGGAGGCCAATCAGGTTATGAATTATTGTGCGCCGTACAGCGGTTGGATATACATGCTGTTGGGCCACATTGTCGTGTTGCCGGTGTCGGTGATGTCCTGGTCAACCGAAGCAGGTAAGTGACCAGCCCTGATTTCTGCAATAGCGAAATCAATGCCGCTCCAGGCACTGCCGGTTGCCGGATTGATGAGCGCTGTAACCTGGCTAAATCCGGGGTAGCTGCATAAGGTGCTGCTGTCGGTTTCAACCGGGCGTTGGCATCCGGCAACGCTGAGCATGTCGTAGCTTGTCAGTTCGGTATCGCTGCCCTTGCGTTTCATGCCGGTTACGCGGTAACCATCTGTACTTTTCAAATTGACCTGCAGGTTCAATCCGGCAAAAGCATCTGTCCAGCCGCCTCCCTGTTTGAATACATCGGTTGAAAATACGGCTGTCAGATTGTTTTCAATAATGGTTTGTAAATCCGGCTCATCAATCGAGGTGGCTGTATTTTCCCTGGCTGCGATTTCACCTGTGGCCAATATGAATGGCACGGGGAAGTAACGATACATGTCTTCTATCGTGATATTACCGCTGCTTACCGGTTGATCTTCCACAGGAATATTTGTACCAGGGATGACCGCGTCAAAACGAAAGCCCGGTGTGATGGCAACATCTGTATTGGCATAGTTTTTCAACATGGTGGAAAATAACTTATTGAAGTTATTTTCCAGTGCCTGGCGACGGTCAATCGTGACGGGTGATTGTGCGATCACTTCGGTTATCGGTTCGTGAAGTGATTGTGTCACCGATGGCATGTTAACGCTCAGGTCAGGGTTGTCAATCAGAAAAGGCGCACGTTTCTGGACGACCAGATTGGCAATGTTTTGATCCGGCGAGAATTGATTGTCAACTGTGATGACATTCCATGCGCGATTACTGACCTTGCCATTGACCAGCGTTATGTCCATTTTCCCCAGATAGATATCATCACCAGCCTCGACAACTTTGGCGCCACTTGCGGTATCAACAGGTGTACGCGTCAATTCATGAGTGTGCGCGGAAAAAAAGACATCAACACTGCCGGGTTTAATTTTTTCACCCAGTTTTAAATCTTTATGAATGCCCAGCTCGCTCATGACAACCACTATGTTAACGCCCTGGTTGCGTAAGTCTGCTGCCAGTTTGTTAACCAGGTCAATATGGTTTTGCTCACCCTGCAAAAAGTTGAATGTTACAGCCAGTGCCGGACTCATTTTTGGAACGATGTCGGATGACAAGCCAATAAAACCGATTTTTGCACCATTCAACGTGATGATTTTTGTTGCAGGTAGAAACGGATTGCGTGGCAGGGTGCTGGTGACATTAGCGGCCAGATTCGGGTAGTTTACTTTGGTTATTTCACCCATCATCGGCATGCTGGTGACGGCCGAACTAAATCGCTGACGTGTAGCATTAGGCCCGTAGGCAAAATCCCAGTTACCCGGCACACCAATATCGACACCTATTTCATTCATGATATCGACCACGGCATTACCGTTGGTATACAGGGCTTCGACGCCGCCGTGATAGGTGTCACCTATGTTCATTAAAATACTGTTGCCTGGATTAGTGTCGCGTACAGACTTGATAGCTGTGGCAATGCGAGCAATGCCGCCTGCCATGATTATTTTTGGTGGCGTGTTTTCGTCCGTCTTGATGTAATCGTAATGCTCAGTCAGGTGGGCATGTAAATCATTCATGTGGATAAACGTGATAGTGCGAGTCACATCGGGCACTAACGGTTTTGTTTCGGTGTTGTTGCTGGCTGCCACATCACCTGCATTATCCGAATTACAGGCTGGTAAAATACAACTGCCAAGGGTCAGGCCCAATGCCATAGTAAGTGGTTTTGCAATAGTTCTTTTCATGACGTTTCCTCTGGGTAGTAACGAACACACGACGCGTATTCGTTTGGTTGGTTATCATGATGGATAACGCGTCACCAGATGTTTCAGTAGACAACGAATTTGTATCAAATTGTTTCAGAGATTGACTGGGCAGGCAGGTGTAGCTGGGCAGTTGTGCCACCATGGGCACCGGGTAATAGTTTTAATGTCCAGTTATGTGTCTTGCAGATCAGGCTGGCTATGGCGAGGCCCAGGCCGGTTCCCTTGAGGCGGTTGCTGGTGGCACGCACAAATGGTTGAAAGATCTGTTCAATCATATCGGCTGGTATGCCTGGTCCCTTGTCTATCACACGAATGAATGCTCCATTGGATTGGCATTCCAGCTCTACTATGACCGGTTTGTTATCGCCATAAGCCAGGGCATTTTCGATTATATTATTGAGCACTTGCTGCAGTGCTGCTTGCGGAATCTGCAGCTCGCAATCGCGGATAAAATGTAATTGCAGCCGGTTGTCGATCTGCAAGTTACTGGCTACATTACGTATGACGTTGCCAATGCTGCATGAGCTGTAATTTTCCTTGTTCATACCATGTGCCAGATTCATGAATTGAGCTATCGTGTCATTCATTTCATCGATACTGCTGGATATTTTTTGGCGTAATTT
>JACPVK010000078.1 GCA_016191795.1 Gammaproteobacteria bacterium | reverse complement strand
TTCTGGCGAGTTCGGTCCAGTCGGTACGTACGTTTTCCAGACCTTTGAATTTTATGGATTCAACACCGTTGTGATCGGTAATTAATCCGGCATAGCGTTTTTTGCTGCCTTTGTCGCTGCCGCGTGCGGTGGGCATGAAGAAACGCTGGTAGTGGGTTTCGTATTGCACTTCCAGAAAACATTCAATGCTGTATGCTTCGATGAGATGTTGTTTCCAGTAATCGTTAATCAGTTTCACCAGTTCATGGCCGATGGCATCAGCCTGGGTATTGGTGTGCAGGTTGCGCAGTGACACAAAAACCGAGTCGGTATCGCCGTAGATGACCGGGTAGCCGTATTGCTCAATCAGGCGCACGGTTTGTTTGATAATTTCATGGCCACGCAAGGTAATGGAGCTGGTTAATTTTGAATCGTGCATGCGACAACCCGGTGTGCCAAGTACGCCGTAGAATGAATTCATGATGATTTTGATGGCCTGTGACAGCGCCTTGTTTTTTTGTTGTTTGGCGTCATCGCGTGCCTGCCAGAGCTGGGTGATGATGTCGGGTAATATATTTTCAGATTTGGAGAAGGCAGCACCATTGAAGCCGGGAATAATATTTTCAGCGGTTTGAGTTTGCGCTGCGATCATGCCGTAAGGGTCAATTTTGAAAGTACGAATGATGCTGGGATACAGACTTTTATAATCCAGTACCAGCACGCTGTCATACAAACCCGGTTGCGAATCCATGACATAACCGCCGGGTGCGGTGAGGCTGTCGTGGTGGTCGCCGATGTTGGGTGCGACATAACCCTTGCGATGCAGTTTGGGTAAATATAAATTTTCGAAGGCCGCCACCGAACCGCCACTGCGATCCATTTCCAGGCCGGTGAGGCGCGCGCGTTCAATGGCGAAGTGAATCAGATCGGTGCGTTCAAAAATTTCCCATACCAGCTGGCAGTCTTCCAGGTTATAGGCGGCGAGTGCGGGTTTGTCGTGCAGAAACAGTTGCGTAATTTCTTTTGCTTTATAGAGCGGATCGCGGCTTTCTTCGGCCTTGATTAATTTGCCGCGACCGAGTAATTCGCTGGCAACGGATTCCAGTGAGTAGCTGTTGAACTGCCAGGTGGCTGTTTTTAATGAATCGATGCCATCGAGTACCACGCGGCCGGGTATTAACAAAAAATAATGACTGGTTTCATCCTGTGCCTGACGCCACACCGGCAGCGACCTTTCCCGGCCAATGTGAAACGGAATTTTCAACTGTTCGCATTTTTGTTGTAAAAAACGAAAATCAAACTGCACCACATTCCAGCCAATAATGATGTCCGGATCAATGCGCTCTATCCATGCCAGAAACTGTTTAATCAGCGTGACTTCATCCTGGCAATATTCAATAGTGTCGGTATTTTTCCCGTCACCGATCATCAGGACACGATTATGCTGCGGGCTGACAAAGCCTATGGCGTAGAGCTGGTTATTATTCCAGCCGGTTTCAATATCCAGTGACAATGTTTTTAATTCTGGCGTGTAGTCGGCGGGAGTTATTTTGTTTGTGATGGTGTTGATTTCAACCGGGCCGGTAATAAAGCGTTCTGTCAGATAACGATCTGTCGGGCGAATGTCATTTTCCAGGCAACGAATATTGTGTTGCTGTAACAGCTCGCGCGCCTGATAGAGATGTGATTGCGATTTAAAATAAACACCGGCTACCGGCAAATCCTCGAAGGTTCTGAGTTGCAGGTTTTTAATTTCGTATGGCCAGCGTTTTGACAGAAGTTGTTGAGTATTGGGTGCATCGGTTTGTGGAATAAAAAATACCGCCTGCTGTTGCTGGATAACCAGCTTGCGCGCACCCTGTTCGGTATTGAACCAGAATTCCAGTTGAATACCGTCAGGGGTATCCAGCCATTGGCGGGTAAGAAGAAAGGCTTTGGTCACAGAATATTATCGTCAATTAGAAGTGGCGGCTGAAATCAGCTCAAACCGGATACGGCGTATTTTGACACAGAGACGCAGAGTACACAGAGTAAATATGACTTATCTGTGTGCTATGCGTCTCTGTGGCAATATTTAATCGGCTCGCTGAGAGCCTGCGTTATCTTAGGCAGGGGACTGACCTCAGGTCAGTCCCGGTTTGCACAAATGCAAAGCTTATAAGCTAAAAGCCTTATTTGCGTTTATTCCGCTTTTATTTGCGTTAAGTCTTTTGCTTTTTCACCTCAATAAACCCCCACATCAATATACGTCCTCGAAATCTTGCGTATGGCCGTGACAAACGCTGCAGTACGCAAATCGTGTACTTTGGGTTCATCCGCCAGGGTGGTGCGAATTTCCTGATAGGCCAGGCGCATGGTGTCGTCGAGACCGGAGCGTACCAGATCCAGTTCGTCTGCGCCGCGAGTTACCTTGTCACGCAGGCTGGCAGATACTTTATGGCCGGTAATTTCTTCCAGCAGGTTGGCCATCTGGTGTGCGCGTAATTCGTCGTTACGACGTTGCATACGGCCAAAACGAATGTGGGAAATATTTCGGATCCATTCAAAATAGGAAACGGTAACGCCACCGGCATTGGCATAGGCATCGGGAATAATAATCACGCCTTTTTTATTTAAAATTTGATCGGCGCCAAATGTTATCGGGCCGTTGGCGGCTTCAATAATTAATTTTGCCTGGATACGATCGGCATTTTGCAGGGTGATCTGGCTTTCCAGCGCTGCGGGAATGAGTATGTCGCATTCTTTTTCCAGCGTCGCAAGGCCTTTGTCGGTAAATTTAGCGCCGGAAAATTCCTTAATGCCGCGGCGTTTGGTCAGGTGTTGATACAGCTCTTCAATGTTAATGCCTTTATCGTTAATCAACGCACCGTCACGTTCAATCACGGCGGTGATTTTGACGCCGTCTTCTTCGGATAAAAATTTGGTGGCGTGATAACCCACATTGCCAAAGCCCTGAACCACGCAGGTTTTACCATCCAGTGTGCCGGACATTTTTGCAGTCTTGACATCTTCCGGGTGGCGGAAAAATTCCTGCAGTGCAAATTGAATACCGCGCCCCGTGGCTTCAACACGGCCGCGAATACCACCGTGGTGCACGGGTTTGCCGGTGACGCAGGCGATGTGGTTCAAGTCTTCCGGATGCAAATGTTTGTAAGTGTCGGCAATCCACGCCATTTCGCGCTGGCCGGTGCCAACATCCGGTGCCGGTACGTTGGTCGCAGGGCTTAAGAAACCTTTGCGTATGAGTTCCACCGCGAAGCGGCGGGTGATTCTTTCCAGTTCATCCCTGTCATAAAGGTTGGGGTCAATCAGCAAGGCGCCTTTGGAACCACCATAAGGTACGTCGACAATGGCGCATTTGTAGGTCATTAACGCGGCCAGTGCTTCCACTTCATCCTGATCAACATAAGGCGCATAACGAATGCCACCTTTTGATGGCAGGCGATGACTGCTGTGCGTGGCTCGCCAGCCGGTGAAGACTTCTATTTTGCCGCGAATCTTGACGGGAAATTTTACCTGGATGACTGATTCGCAGGATTTGATGGCATGGGCGGTGCCGGGGTCGAGGTCGATCGCGGCAATGGCGCGATCCACCATCAGGTCAACACTCTCGCGAAAAGTTGGTTCATTTTTTGGGTTAGTCATCTGGATGCTCCTTTGCTGTGTATGTATTTAGTACAAGAACACGATGCAAACCAGATAGGTTGTAGAATGTGGCAGATATATTTTACTGGGAGCGGGTATGGCTTTGCTGTGGCAGAAGAAAACACACAATACGCATTATGAGGTGCGCACGGCAGGAAACAGTTTGCGGCTATACACCAACGGTGTTTTTCACAGCCAGTATCATCCTGAAAAACCACTTACCGGTTACGTCTGGGATTTATTGATGCTGCCGGTGTTTTTTTATCCGCCGGACAGCATCAAACGGGTTCTCGTGCTGGGTGTGGGCGGCGGTGCGGTTTTCCATTCTTTGCGGCATTTTATTCGGCCGGAATTAATCGTTGGCGTGGAACTGGATGATGTTCATGTGAAAATCGCTCGCCGGTTTTTTGAATTAAAAGGCCGTGGTATTGAATTGCATACAGCCGATGCCCTGCACTGGATGCAACATTACGTGGGTGAAAAATTCGATTTAATTATTGATGATGTGTTTGCCGAGCAGGAGGGGCAGCCGATGCAGGTGACCACGGCTACACAAAACTGGTTGGCCACGATGCGCAAACATTTGTCAGCTCAGGGCATGATTGTGAAAAATTTTGTTGATCAGAAAACGCTGGCTACCGCCATCAGGCAGGGCAATATCAAACACGGATTTCGTTCCCTGTTTGTACTGTCGGGTGCAAAAGATCAGAACCAGGTGGCCGTGTTTATGCGCGGGGATGCCGGCGTGCATGATTTGCGACAGCATATAAAAACAATGCCGCAATTAGCTGCGGCATTGAAATCGGGCAAACTGAAATACGCCGTCAGGCGTTTGTAGGCCAGGCTTTTAGTGACAGCCACCGCTGCCGCAACCGCCGCTACCACAGCCGCCGCCGGAAGACTTGCCGCTACCGCAACCACCACCACCATGGTCGTGATCGTGGTGATGACCGTGCGCGCCGTGTACGTGGCCATGTTGAATTTCTTCAGCGCTGGCATCACGGATATCGACAACGTTCACATCGTAATACAGGGTGGCACCAGCCAGTGGCGGATTGCCATCAACAGTCACTTTGTCGCCGTTCACTTCGGTAACGGTGATGGCGATGAAGCGGCCATCATCTGACTGCGCATGAAACTGCATGCCCACCGCAATCTCATCACTGTTTTCGAACATGTCGCGTTCGACAACCTGCGTCAGTGCCGGATTGTATTCGCCATAGGCATCTGAGGGTTCCAGGGTAACCTTGAACTGTTCGCCCTGTTTACGGCCGTGCAGGGCTTTTTCCAGGCCGGGGATGATGTTGTTGGCGCCATGCAAATAGCAGAAGCTGCCGTCCTGTGATTGGTCAATCACCACGCCTGCCTTGTCGCGTAGTGTGTAATTTAGGGTGATAACTTTTTGGGCCTGGATGGTCATGGGTCGCTCGGTGTGACTTTTCGGGGCTGCCATTGTAAGCCAGACCGCAGATGAAGGACAGTTCAAGTCCGGGTGGATGGGTAGTCAATGCCGGGATGAAGCCTGGTTGAGCCCCTTGATATGGACGCTCAATTCTTCACGCATGGACCGATTGAGGTCTTCCAGGCGCCATTTCAGGTACTGCCTGAACAGGGTGTATTCCTGCTGAAACCCCGGCGTGTTGACGGCGCCAGGGCGGCTGATCTGATTTTCGAAATCACCCAGTTGCCTGAGCAAGGTTTCCATTTCATCGATGCTGTTGCCCGCAGGCGTGCGGCTGTGGCGTCTCGCGGGTATCATGCTGCCGCCAGTCTGCCGCGTTGCAGGGTGATGCAATGCTGGAACAGCTTACGAATCCAGTCGGTGCAGGACTGGGCAGAGTATTTCGGGAGCTCGATGAGCTCGCTCAGCTGGCTCAATTCACTGGCAGTCCAGCGAAAATGTTGGGTGGAGGGCGTGCCAATCATGTTGCGACGAACCTGTTTAAGCTGTGCGCCAAGGTAATCGCTGAACAATCGGCAGGCATTTTGTAAATCGGGGTCAGCGGGATTTTCGTTGCTGGCGATGAGGTTGGAAAAGTCGATTATTTCCTGAATAAGATCGTCTAGTTGTGCCATGACTGCATTACCATTTTTAAGTTGATGTCACCTTGTGTCGTGAATTGTAGAGTTATGGTTTATGTGAGCTGAATCACAAAAGGCTGAAAGTCGTGTAAGAAAAGTCTGACACGGTGTCAGCAGACTGGGGAAGGCTATGAAAGGCTTGGCAGTACTGGTGGCCGGATTGGTTGTGATGCTGTTTGTCGGTGGGCCCGAGGCGGGTGATAGCCGACTGATTCAGGCAATGTGGAATCTTGGTCATGTGCCCTTGTTTGCCGGGCTGGCCCTGCTGGGTTGCGCCACTCCCCTGGCGCGCCAGCTCGCTGGTATACGTTTGTTCCTGGCAGCTACGGTGCTGGCATTACTGGCAGGTATAGCCGTTGAATGGCTGCAATTATTGATTGGGCGCAGCTTTGATTACCTGGATGTATTGCGGGATCTGGCGGGTGTATACCTTGGACTGGGTGTCCATCTGGCCCGTCAGTCCAGATCCTGGCAACAACGCCTTGGGTTCCTGGGCATGAGTAGCCTGCTGTTGCTGCTGGCCTTGCTGCCGATAGGTCAGATCCTGGTGGATAGCTATGCGATGCAGCGAGCGTTTCCGGTGTTGTCGGATTTTGAATCCGCACGGGAGTTGTCCCGGTGGGAGACTCAGCGGGCGGCAATAGCGCTGGCGGACGAACCGGTTCGACATGGCGGGCAATCCCTGCGCGTGACCTTCCAGGCAGGCCGGTTTCCGGATGTCGGTCTGCGTGAAATGCAATCGGACTGGAGCGCCTATCAAACCTTGCATGTCAGCACGTTTAATACCTTGAGCACGCCACTGGACATGACGGTGAAAATTTTTGACCGGGAGCACATGGCAGGTGGTTATCACTCCAAAGACCGGTTTAACCAGGTTGTTAGCCTCCGGCCTGGCTGGAATGATCTGCATATCGCTCTGGCTGATGTCAAAAAATCCCCGGCTGACCGGGCCATGGATATGGCGAATATCGCCGGGCTGAGTTTTTTTCTGCCCGCTACGGATCAGTCCGTTGTTATCTACCTCGACGCGATTGGTCTGGGCAATGACTGATTATTTTTTTACCGATGCCAGCAACGCTGACAGACCTTCCTGCAACGAGCTTTCAGCCACCACCTTCAGTTCTCGGTTCATACGTCCCGGATCAGCGAGTGAATGCACAATATCGCCGGTGCGGGGTGCTGCGAAGGTGATAGCGGTTTTATTGCCGGTGAGTGCCGACAGGGTATTGATCAAATCCAGCAGGGAAGTGCGTTGGCCGGTGGCGACATTGCAGGCACCCTGAACCTGGCTTTTGAGTGCCGCCACATTGGTACGTGCCACATCACGCACATAAATAAAATCCCGTGTCTGCTGGCCATCACCAAAGACGGTGACCGGTTTGGCGGCGGTGATGCGATCCACAAACAGGGCGATCACACCGGCATAGGGCGATTTGGGATCCTGCCGCGGGCCGTAAACATTAAAGAAGCGCATGCCGAGCGACGAGAAGTTGTATAGCCGGTGGTACAGGTCGGCGTAATCCTCGTTAATCTGTTTTTCCAGGCCATAGGGCGAGAGCTGTTTTACCGGAACATCTTCATCCAGCGGCAATTTGGGTGGTTCGCCATAAATGGCTGCCGAGGAGGCATACACCAGTCGGCTCACGCCCTGTTTGCGGCAGGCGTCCAGCACATTCACAAAACCGACAATATTTTGTCTGGCAGAAAATTCCGGATCTTCCAGTGAGGCTACTACTGAAACCTGAGCGGCCAGATGCAAGCAATGTGTCACACCCTGCAGAGCGTTGTTAACGGCGTCAGCATCGCAAATATCGCCCTGCACAAATTCCAGCAGCGGGTGCTGTGCGGGCAGGTTTTCACGGTGACCGGATGACAGATTATCGAGCACGCGTACGGCTATGCCCTGTTCCAGGAGTAAATCAGCTGTGTGTGAGCCAATGAAGCCGGCGCCGCCGGTGATGAGTACTTTTTTCATATCAATCCCTGTGATTGTCGATCAGGGGATTCTATCCCGATTTTTAAAAGCGGCGCTCACACGTTGGGGTTATGGTTCGCAAATCAGTCAGCTTCCTATAGAATCCATTGCCTTCTGTGTCTGGCATCGGAGGAGCGGTTGATGGCCAAGATTAAAGTGGGCGTCGTCATGGGTAGTCAAAGCGACTGGCCGGTGATGCAACACGCCGTGCAACAGCTTGAAGCCTTTGGTGTGGAATATGAAGCGCGAGTGGTGTCGGCACATCGCACCCCGGATTTACTGTTTGAATATGCCGCCACGGCGCGTCAGCGTGGCCTGGCGTGCATCATTGCCGGTGCCGGCGGCGCTGCCCATT
>JACPVK010000350.1 GCA_016191795.1 Gammaproteobacteria bacterium | reverse complement strand
CTGCAAAACTTTCGGACATGAGTTGGATTTCCACAATAACTGTCTATCCCCTAATTATTAATTAGGCCAACAAAAGAAATGGATGACAGGGTTAGTTGAACAACATCCTGCAACATTGCAGGACACCGTGAACAGTTAGCGGTAGATTTTTCTGGCTTCTGCCAGCACTCGTTCTGTCACTTCATCAATACCCATTGTGGTGGTATCAAGAAAGATGGCATCCGATGCAGGCTTTAAAGGTGAAACACTACGATTGCTATCCTGTTCGTCTCGCGCCTTCAGGTCGGCTACGAGGGCGGGAAGACTAGCACTAATTCCCTTTTCCATCAACTGCTTATAACGTCTTTCCGCCCTGGCTTCGGCACTGGCAGTCATAAATACTTTCAATTTGGCCTGGGGGAAAACCGTGGTACCCATATCGCGACCGTCCGCCACCAGCCCCGGCGCCTGGGCAAAATCACGTTGCCGGGTCAATAAAGCGGCCCGAACAGCTGGTAAAGCGGCCACTTTCGAGGCTTTCATGCCGATTTCTTCAGCCCGAATCGCCTCACTGACATCCTTGCCACGTAACAGAATTCTCAGGCCTCTGGTTGAGGGCTCGAATACCACATCCAGCCTGGCAGCCAGAGGTGTGAGGGCATTTTCGTTATCCAGACCGATGTCATCCAGGGTTGCAGCCAGCGCGGTCAGGCGATACAGGGAACCGCTGTCGAGCATATGCCAGCCCAGGGACTCGGCTACCCGCTGACTTATCGTGCCCTTGCCGGCACCGCTGGGTCCGTCGATGGTAATGACAGGTATCACAATGATTTCCCCTGTATGTCTATACCGGCACGGTTCGCCAGCTCGACGAAGCCGGGAAACGAGGTATTCACATTCACACAGTCTTCAATATGTATAACGCCACTGGCGCGTAATGCTGCCATGGTAAACGCCATGGCAATACGGTGATCATCGTGTGCATTAACCTTGCCGCTACCGATTTTGCCGCCGCGAATAATCATGCCGTCGGTTGTGGGTTGTGCATCCACACCCAATATTTGCAAGCCATCCGCCATCACCTGGATGCGATCGGATTCTTTTACACGTAATTCTTCGGCACCCGTCACCACGGTTTCACCTGTTGCGCAGGCAGCGGCAACAAATATGACCGGGAACTCATCGATTGCTAACGGCACCAGATGTTCCGGTATGTGCACGCCTTTGAGTGGCGCACTACGCACACGAATATCTGCAACCGGTTCACCGCCCACTTCGCGTTGATTCAGTAATTCAATGTTGGCGCCCATTAATTTGAGAATATCAATGACGCCGGTACGGGTTGGATTAATACCGACATGTTGCAAGGTGACGTCAGCATCTTTTGCAATACTGGCTCCAACCATAAAAAATGCGGCTGATGAAATATCAGCAGGCACGTCGATATCACAGGCTTTTAGTTTGCCGCCACCCTGCAGACAAACACTGGCACTTCCCCGGCGCGCAACAGGATAACCAAAAGCGGTCAGCATGCGTTCGGTGTGATCACGGGTTGGCGCCGGTTCGGTAACACAGGTTTCGCCCTGTGCATACATACCCGCCAGTAACAAACAGGATTTAACCTGCGCGCTGGCCATGGGCATTTGATAATTTATGCCGGTTAATTTTTGTTTACCGTGAATTTTCAATGGCGGTTTTCCACCTTCGGCGGTGTCGACTTTGGCACCCATTTTGGCCAATGGATCGGTGACACGTTTCATCGGGCGTTTTGACAGCGAACGATCGCCCGCCAGTTCCAGATCAAAATCCTGGCCTGCCAGCAAACCCGACATTAGTCTCATGGAGGTACCGGAATTACCTAAATCCAGTGCACCTGCCGGTGCTTTTAAGCCGCGCATGCCGACACCCTGAATGACAACCTTGCCATCTGCACTGGGCCCATCGATGTGCACACCCATGGCACGAAATGCACGCAAGGTATTGAGTGAGTCTTCGCCCTGTAAAAAACCACTGACGTGTGTGACGCCTTCTGCCAGCGAGCCAAACATGATGGAGCGATGAGAAATGGACTTATCGCCCGGCACACGAAACTGACCTTTTAAGGTCCCGCCGGGTTTAACAATAAAATCGAGTTGGGACATAGAATGGTATTCACGCTTTAAGAATTGGAAAAAATTCATGACACAGAGTCACAGAAAATCAGAGATATGTTTATTTCATGGAATCTCTGCGTCTTTGTACCTCTGCATCAAAAATCATTGGCTTGTATTCAAACTTACATCGAAAAATCATCACGCGCCTGTTTAGCGCGTGTAAAAATCTTTAATAATTGTTCGCCATCTTCTGCTTCAACAGCATGGCGCACTTCATCCACTTCCTGCTGAAAGCGCTGCATCATAGCGAGTACCGCATCGCGATTATGCAAACAAATGTCTCGCCACATCACAGGATCACTGGACGCGATACGGGTGAAATCACGAAACCCGCCGGCCGCGAATTTAAATATTTCATCCACATCATCCAGGCGATTCAGACAATCCACCAGACTGAATGCCAGTATGTGTGGCAAATGACTGGTACCCGCCAGAATCAAATCATGATGACGCGGACCCATTTCATCGACTTCGGCACCGGCCGCCTGCCACATGGCTCGAACTTTTTTAACATCGTCAGCGCGATTGGATTCAAGTGGCGTTAAAATAACGCGACGGCGCTGATAGAGTGAATCAAATGCCGCTTCCACACCGGATCGCTCGGTACCGGCAATGGGATGTCCGGGAACAAACTGATTAACCTTGATACCAAAAGCGTCTTCTGCATCCTCGATAACACACATCTTGGCACTGCCGGCATCAGTAACAATCGTGTGTGGATGCAATGCCGGTGCAATTTTTTCAAATACAGCTTTCATGGCACCCAATGGCACCGCAACCAAAACCATATCCGACAGATGCACAGCCCTGGTGTAATCGGTTTCAACACGATCTATCACGCCCAGTCGCAGAGCTTTTTCAAGATGTTCCCGGTTGCGTCCGGCACCAATCACTTCACCACAAAACCCGGCTTTTTTCAGCGCTAACGCCAGCGAACCGCCGATTAATCCGACGCCGATAATGCATAACCGATTAATCATCGTGAACGCATACCCAGTACTTTTTCCAGCGCATCGAGGCAGCGCTCATTTTGTTCACGGCTGCCCACTGTGACCCGCAAGTGCTCTTTTAAATTGTAATTTGCCAGCGGCCTTACAATGACACCTTCTCTTAACAGCGCATCATAAATCGGCGCCGCTTCACAGCCCATATCCACGGTCATGAAATTGCCGATGCTGGTAATAAAATTCAATCCCAGATGTTTAAAACCGTCAGCCAGCTGGTTTAATCCAATCGTATTCATTTGCACGCTGCGTCCCAGATGGCCGCGGTCTTCCAGCGCCGCCAGCGCGGCGGCCTGTGCCGGCATGTTGGTGTTAAAAGGCTGACGTACACGATTTAATACATCCGCCACATCCGGATGGGATATGGCGTAACCAATACGCAAACCGGCCAGGCCATAAATTTAGGAAAAAGTTCGGGTCACAATTAAATTCGGATATTGTTGCAGCCATTGATCGGTATTGGGTTGCAAATCATCCGGCATGTATTCGTAGTAAGCTTCGTCCAGCACCACCAGTACATTTTTATCGACATTTTTGATAAATGTTTCCAGTTCATCTGCATCCAGCCAGGTGCCGGTGGGATTATTGGGATTAGCGATAAATACCAGTTTGGTAGCGGTATTAATTTTACGCGCCATGGCGTCGAGATCATGACCATAAGGCATGGTGGGATGATCTTTCGGAAACGCCGCCGCCACCTGATGTTCGGCACCAATAGCCTGGGTGACAATGGGATACACGGCAAACGCATATTCGGAATACACGGCGCCATTGCATGACGCCAGAAATGAACGTGCAATGATTTCCAGGACATCATTGGAACCGTTACCCAGTGTGATACACCGTGAATCCACACCGTGTTTGTCCGCCAGTGCCTGCACCAGTTTATGGCCACTGCCATCCGGGTAATGATGAATATTTGCCATCACCGCCTGTGCAGCCGCCAGTGCCTTGGGGCTGGGGCCCAGTGGATTTTCATTGGAAGCCAGCTTGATAGAATTTTTTATTCCCAGCTCGCGCTCCAGTTCATCGATGGGTTTGCCGGGGATATACGGCTTGAGTAGCTGTACGCCGGGCACCGCAAGATTTTTAAAATTAGTCATTATCATTTACTCATCACAGAACAGCACGTGGATAGGAACCCAGAATTCTGACCATGGCAGTTTCCTGTTCAATCGCTTTTAATGCTTCAGCCACCAGTTTATCTTCCTGATGACCTTCGATATCAATAAAAAAAACATATTCCCAAACTCCGCGTCTTGACGGACGCGATTCAATTTTACTCATGCCAATGCCGCGATCTGCCAGCGGCTTTAACATACGCTGCAAGGCACCGGCTTTATTGTTGGTTGCCACCAATAATGAAGTACGATCTTTACCGCTGGGTGACACCGCATTCTTGCCAATAACGATAAACCGCGTGGTGTTCTCCGGTTCATCTTCAATATTGGCGGCCAGTATCGGCACCTGATAAATATCCGCCGCCATACGACCGGCTATGGCAGCACTACCCGGCTCCTGCTTGCTCAATCTCACGGCTTCAGCATTACTGCTCACTGCATATTGTTCAACGCCGGGTAAATTCAGTTCCAGCCAACGTCGACACTGGGCCAAAGACTGCTGATGAGAAAATATTTTTTTAATGTCGCTGATTTTTTTCTCATTACTGATGAGATTGTGCTGAATACGCAATTCAACTTCGCCACAAATCAGCAACGAAGAATGCGTCAAAAGATCAAGTGTATGTGCAATCACACCTTCGGTTGAGTTCTCAATCGGCACCACACCAAATTGCGCCTGGCCGGATTCAACGGTACGGAAGATATCTTCAATGTTCCTGACCGG
>JACPVK010000349.1 GCA_016191795.1 Gammaproteobacteria bacterium | reverse complement strand
GTAACGACGCCATGCAAAAGGATAATTAACCAGTAATGCCACCACCAGAATCACCAGCGCATTCAACAACACCGGTGTTAACACAAACTGATAACCCAGTGCATACACCGCCGGGCCACTCACCACCGCCGCGAGTGCCGAGGCACCACCCGGTGGATGAATGCAGCGCGTGTAATACATCACAGCAATACTGATACCAACGGCCAGTGCACCGGCCAGAAACATATCGTCAACCAGGATATGCATAGTCACACCAATCATTGCCGACAACACATGACCACCCAGCAACGGCCACGGCTGTGACAGGGGACCATGCGGCACTGCAAACAATAACACCGCCGATGCGCCCATGGAGGCCACGATCAACGCACCGGCGACACCGGGCACAAAAAAATGCGTGATGTTAAGAACTAAAAAAATACCTAAAAAACCACCCACGGCAGAAATCAGTTTTTCACGATGATCGGTGGTATCGAGCTGTACGCCTATCAGCTGTAAAAAACGCTTGCGGTCAAATGTCATATGTTATTTTTTTTGTAAATGAAAATAGATAAACGACTGCTCCTTATTGGCCGGTGTAATGTGCAACTCATGATGCACATCCCGCAACACAAATTCATTGCCCAGCTCGGCACACATTTTGGCTTCATCGTATTGCACAATATCCAGATTGCTGCATTTAGTGGGGCCACCCATCGCAAACGTAGCAATCACTACATGCCCCTTGGGCACCAGTGCTGATTTCAGATTAGCTACATAATGTTTACGATCTGTCGCATCGGTTAAAAAATGAAACACCGCGCGATCATGCCACAAATCGAATTTTCGGCTGGGTTTGAACGTGGTTATGTCATCGGCAAACCATTCCACCTGTTCGGCCTGTTTGCCCAGCCGCGATTGCGAATGCGCCAGTGCCTGCGCCGAAATATCCAGCACCGCCAGGTTGTGATAACCCTCGGTCAGCAAATGATCCACCAGTACCGACGCACCACCACCGACATCAATTATGGCAGCCTGTTTTGGCAACTTTAATGAATTAATCAGCGCCAGGGATATCGTGGGCTGTTGCTGAAACCAGCTGACATCCAGCGGTGATTTATCGCTGTAAAACTGTTCCCAATGTTTTTTTCTGGACATAAATTACCCCGCAAGAACCGGAAATAAATCTTTTAAACCATTGGCCATAATTTCTATACCTATAGCCACCAGTATCAAACCTAATAGCCGATTCATGATACTCATACCCATAGGGCCCAGTCGATGACCTATCGGCACCGCCATACGCAACATCACCCAGAGTATCAGCGAGACCAGCAAAATAATGCCGATCACAATGAATGCATGGCCACCGAAAATCGCGCCGCGATGCGACTCGATAATCACTGTACTGATCGCGCCCGGCCCCGCCATCAGCGGGATCGCCAGCGGCACAATGGCAATGGCATCACGATCAATCAAATCCACCGGTTCGCGGCTGGCCTGCCCATGCAAGGTGACCAGTGCCATTAATACCAGAATCAAACCGCCACCGACGCGAAATGACGCCAGGCTGGTGCCCAGGCCGGTGAGTATGGATTCGCCAAACAGGGCACTGATTATCAACACACCACTCACAGTGATGGCAGTACGCCATGCAATGCGGTTGCGTTCAAGCTGGGTATAACCTACGGTCAGACTGAGAAAAACCGGTATGGCAGCAAACGGGTCAAGAATCACAAACAGCGCAGTGAAGAAACGCGCATATTCATTCCAGTATTCCATTATTTATTCTCAATTTTTGGACTTGGGAGGTAAGCAGGGTAACCGGTTTATGCACCGATTTGAATCATGCAGGAGAATGTTTTATGTCGATAGTGACAAACTGATTATTTTTCCGCCACGACCAACCTGCACTGACGGGCGACAGCCATACCCGGTCAAGTCCGAAGCTGTAGGAACGACCCATCCCCGCGACTACTTGATCAAAAGCGAAAGTCCGCAAATGAACGCAAATAAACGCAAATGGAAACAAAGCATTTGCCTTATTTGCGTTCATTTGCGTTCATTTGCGGACTCATTCTTTTATAGTTTTGTCGCCCTCATGGCCAGCAGCGCCTGCAACTCCGGAATACACGAACCGCAGTTGGTGCCAGCATTCAGCCGCTTGCCGATATCGGCCACGCTGGACACCTCGCCACTGTGTATCAGCTTGAGCAGGGTATTGCGCCCCACTCCAAAACAGGCACACACCGCCGGCCCGGCATCTTCGCCTTTTTCGCCGGGGCGGCCGGATAACAGATACATCTTGTCCTGTTCTGACAATCGCTCCTTGGCAAACAACTTCATTAACCAGTCGCGGTTCGGCAACTGATGATCGGGGCCGATAAAAATACAGCTTTCCAGCCTGTCACCCACCATTCTGCCGGCACGGTAACGGCGCGTACCGCGATCAAAATATTCGGTCCACGCCACCTTGTCATCCTTGGAACAGAGTAATTCGCGGGCATGCGTGGCCCAGTCCTGGGGCAACTCATCCCCCGCCAGTTCATAACGCCACAGGCCTTCGCCCAGGCTCATACTCCAGTAACCCTTGAGTGACATTTGAAAGCGCCGGCGCGATAACAAAAATCCGTACCACGCCTTACGGCTGGCACCTATGTTCACCGGTGTGTGCTTGAATTCGGGCTGACCGGAATACGGGTCACACACCGGGTTCACGATCGCATCTGCGCGTGCACAGCTGGCATACTGGTTACTCCAGTGTATGGGCATAAACACCATGCCCGGCTTGATGTCATCACTCACTTTGGCCCGCACCACCGCCGTGCCCCACTCACTGCTCACGTTAACCAGCTCGCCATCACTCACCGAATAATAAGCCGCATCGCGTTTATGCAGCTGCAAAAAAGGTTCCGGCTCATGCGCCGATAAACGCGCCGAGCGACCGGTACGGGTCATGGTGTGCCACTGGTCACGCAAACGGCCGGTATTAAGAATGAGCGGGAACAGTTCACTGGGAACATTGGCCGGTGCCTGCGGTGTTACCGGCACAAATTGCGCCTTGCCCGATGAGGTAAAAAACTTACCGTCTTCGAACATCCGCGACGTACCCCGGGGGTGTGCGGCATTGACCGGCCACTGCACCGGCGCCATGGCCTGATAAGCCGCATCATCCATACCCGCCAGTGCGGAAATATCCAGATCACGGCTACCGTGATTGTTGTAACCGGTAAGGGCGGCGTATTCATTAAAAATGTCGCGTGGCGAGGTGTAATTAAATGCATCAGGCCAGTTGAATTGTTTAGCCATGCGCCTGGCCACTTCACTCACTATCCACCAGTCGGGTTTGGCCTCACCCGGTGCTTCGCGAAAAGCACGTTGGCGTGAGATGCGGCGCTCTGAATTTGTCACTGTGCCATCGCGCTCACCCCAGGTGGCGGCTGGCAATAACACATGGGCAAAGGCCGTGGTATCGGTTGCGCTGACACAATCGGACACCACCACAAACTCACATTGCGACAAGGCCTGTTGCACCCGGTTGCTATCCGGCAGACTCACTGCCGGGTTGGTCGCCATAATCCATACCGCCCTGACCTTGCCGGCATGTATGGCTTCGAACAGTTCCACCGCCTTGTACCCCGGCTTATCGGCAATGACCGGAGATTGCCAGAAACTTTGTACCAGCTGGCGATGCTGCGCATTTCCCAGCTCCATGTGTGCCGTGAGTTGATTAGACAGGCCACCCACTTCACGTCCACCCATGGCATTGGGCTGGCCGGTAATCGTGAACGGCCCCATACCGGGGCGACCCATCCGGCCACTTAATAAATGACAATTGATAATGCTGTTGACCTTGTCGGTACCACGGCTGGATTGATTCACACCCTGTGAATACAGGGTGATAACTTTTTCCTTGCGGGCGAACAGCTCATAAAAGGTGGCCACCTGCTGCTCGGTTAAATCACAACCGGCGGCCACCTGTGCCAGCGTGCCTGCTGTGGCCTGCGCCGTTGCCAGTGCAGCATCCAGTCCTTCAGTACAGTTACCCACAAACGGCCGGTTCACTTCACCCTGCTGATGCAAATACACCAGCAAGCCATTAAATAGCAGCGCATCGGCGCCCGAGCGTATCGCCAGATGCATATCGGCCATTTCACAGGTGGCGGTACGCCGCGGATCAATCACCACGATTTGCAAGGATGGGTTGGTCGCTTTGGCCTTTTTGATACGTTGATAAATGACCGGGTGACACCAGGCGGTATTAGAGCCGGTGATCACAATGAGATTGGTGCGCTCCAGATCTTCATAACTGCAGGGCACCGAGTCGCTGCCAAAAGCGCGCTTTTGCCCGGCCACTGCCGAGGACATACATAACCGCGAATTGGTGTCGATATTGGCACTGCCAATGAAGCCCTTCATGAGCTTGTTGGCCACGTAATAATCTTCTGTCAGTAACTGGCCTGATACATAAAACGCCACGGCATCCGGGCCATGTTGCGCAATGACCTGAGAAAATTTTTCCGCCACCGTATCCAGTGCCTGTTGCCAGCTAGCCTGCTTGCCACGAATAACCGGATGCAGTGCACGACCTGCCAGTGACAAGGTTTCGCCCAGCGCTGCACCCTTTGAGCACAAGCGCCCCAAATTGGCCGGATGCTCGGGGGTACCACGCACTGTTGCAGTGCATGCCCGGGCGTCATAATTCACGGTCACACCACAACCCACCCCGCAATACGGGCAGGTAGTGTGAATTTCCTCAGTCATAGTCATCGCCATTTAGTCTTCGTTAATGCATCTGAGCAAACAGCGTGCCATGACGGCCGCGCCATAAAAAAACTCGCGAGCATACAACAATACATATGTGAAAAAAATCGCACATAAGCTTCATTGCATCTTACTGGAAGCAGCAGAATCAAACAGTTAGCCGAGCATCTGTCCCAACAATGGCTGCTTTTGAAAATGAATGCGTCTTTCTTAATCTGCATCAATGCCAATGTTTCTATAAAAACATTCAATGGTTTAAAGCTATTAATAAAACCGGGGCCAGTGCAGAATCAAAGAACCAATTTACACACAAGGAGTCACAAAATTCAGTGTTATCCAGCATAAGCATTTAAACATTATTCAGGAGTACAGAACATGTCAAAAACTTGGGTTGTAGTAGCTGAAAGCAGCCGCGCCAAAATATTCGAACTCGACAAAAAAAACGCTCCACTCATAGAACTCCAGGGTTTCGCACATACCCCTTCACGAATGCACGAACACGAACTTACCTCTGACTTACCCGGACGCGGCACCAGCAGCACGCACGGCAGTCACAAATACACGAATCACACCTCACCCAAAGAACACGAAAGCGTGGAATTTGCCCGCACCCTGGGCACACATCTTGATAGTGCACGTAATCGTGGCGAGTTCGACAAGTTGATTATCATGTCACCACCGGCATTTCTGGGTCAGTTACGCAAGGAATTAAGCGTCGAAACCAGTAAATACATAGTTTCAGAAATTGACAAAAATCTGGTTCGTCATAATACCCAGGATATACAGGCGCACCTGCCTTTCTCATTCTGATTTTTTTCAGCACTAAAAAAATCCCGCTGTACAAAATACAGCGGGATTTTTTATTTAACAGTCAAGACAATTAAGCCTGGAAATAACGATTGTAGGTGCGCCTTCAGGCGCACAAAACAACCTGAAAACAAGATAGTCCCACAAGGCGCAATCAGTGCAACGCATTGCGCCGCCTTTAACCATCACACGGCGCAATGCCCGTTGGTTATTGCGCCCTACGACTACTCTGTGGGTTGGCCTTCAGGCCAACGCTGTTGATGCTGCTTCTTTACCTGCATGAAAAAGCGTTGCCCTGAAGGGCAACCCACAGGTTCAACTAACGAGATCCTGCAGGGTGCGATTACTCCGGCACACCCTGCCACAACATTTCATAACCCACTTCATAAGTCTCTGCACATTTCTCCGCCAGCTTGTCGAACTTGGCCTTGAAGATAGAATCGGCATGCGACTTTTCGTGCTGATCAAATGATTTCCAGTATGTCAGTATGGCAATATGATCATCTGACTTACGCTCTGGCGGCGCCACCGAACCTTCATCGGATATAAAACCGGTATATTTGAAAACCTGCCCGCCAATAAAACCACCGGCATCATGGCCGTAAGTGTTTTTCACCACATTACACATTTCGCCCAGCTCCAGCTCTACATCTTCAACCGTAACGCCTGGCTTGAGCTTAACGACGTTAAACAACATGACGCAACCATAAGGGATCGTAATCGGATGAAACATATAACCTCCAGGGGGTGTTGATCAAAAAACATCCACTTGAAGATATATTAGCGTATCCTGAAATTCAAGGCTTTTATACGGGTATCAAACTACTTTTATACCGGACATCCCCCATCAAGGTGATGGCATTATGCAGGGCGGGCACAGCATCTTGCAAAAACCTGTACCAGGCGCGCCATAGAGGCACAGATCTCACAGGAAACTTGTGTGATATTTCACCGCGCCGACGCGGCACAATCTTTAGAGATGTGTCTTGCAGATCAAATCACTTTTACTTCTTGAACGTGTTCCATCACGCTAATGGATTCTTCCAGATCAACCTGATCGACATTTTCCCCGTTTTGTTCTTTGAGTATCTTGCACAGCGCCTGTTGCTCAATAATTTCACGTGTGCCATCCGCCTTTTGAACAAACGCTGCCCAGGGTATAAATTTGGTTAAGGGGAAAACCTGACCCGGCAAAGGGGAAATATCGATATGCAGGCCGGAAATATAAACCACTCGTTTACCCTGATAGCCTTCTTCTTTAACGATGGTGCGAAATGCCCTGTCGAATTCAACCTGCGTGTTAGCCTTGGCGGCTTCCAGC
>JACPVK010000335.1 GCA_016191795.1 Gammaproteobacteria bacterium | reverse complement strand
TTGATTACATTAACGATGCGAATGTGCATTTACTTGGCCACAACCCGACGGCATTTACCGATGCCGGTACCAGTGTAATTTATAATTTTCAGAATAACGGCACACCCGTTACCACCTGGCCCAATGGCGCAACGGAAACCACCTGGGATTACGGCACCTCACGTGCCCGGTTAATTTCAACTCGCAGTTGTAACGAATATTTTGTCGATTACCAGATTCCGGTAGCGATGCTCGATGCCACGGGCATAGGTGGCCCGCAAATTACCCGCAGTACACCGATTTCGATGATGTTCTGCACCGCCAACAGTCTGAATAACCCGTTCCAGAAAGACTGCGCCATCAACAAAACCTGGGCCGCCGACAGCGCCAGGCCGGCACCGTTTGGGGATTACATTTCATTCGATAAAACCGAACCCTATAGCCAGCCGATCGTGGCACAGGTGACGGCGATTGCACCCGGCACCTGTGGCCAGGATTACCAGTTAACCGCCAAAGTGCAGGATGTACTGGCCGTGGTAAACGGCGAGGTGATTAGCTCGGTTCAAGCCGTGGATTTTTATTACTGGTATGACGCCGATGGCAGTGGTTATGCCGATGAAGTGGGTGGTGTCTGGGTGCATGCCACCAGTGCCATACGAGTAAGCGGCTCGATGAATACCTGGTCTGCCAACTGGAATGCCGACAGTCTGCCCAAGGGGCGGTATTTAATTGGTGTGCAGGCTGTGGATGACAACACCCTGGTAGATGATGGCATGACAGCCAGCGGTGTCGATAACCGCACCTTCTCGTATCTGCCGGGTAATACGCAAAGCCAGATTTTTATTAATAACAGCTGGATTTCAGGCCAGCAATCGGCGTTTCCGACACACAGTCCGAACCAGGTGCCGGGTGCCGGTGAGAACTGGTACGGCAACCCCGATGTCACCGGCATACAAACCGCCAAAGTAGGTGTGGCCATCAACAGTTGCGGCATCGCGCCGACCTTGAGTTTGACACGTAACAGGAGTGATGTAGGGCCGGGTGAAGCGGTGGTGTTTACACTCACCGTGAGCAATGCGGGCAATCCCGCTAGCATAACGGTTACTAATTTAAGTAATGTGTTGCCGGCTGGTTTCACTTATCAAAACAACAGCGCGACAGGTGATTTTGGCAGCGCCAATCCCGTCATCAGCGGCCAGGTATTGAGCTGGGATTTTGGCACGCCAGTGACCATCACCACCAATAGCAGTGCGGCGCTGAGTTTCACAGCCATCGCCAGTTCGGTGGCTGGCACTTACAACGATACGGCCACAGCTACCACCAGTTTTGGTGATCTGGCCAGCGATCCGGTGGCGATCTCGGTTGGCAGTGCGCGCCTGGCGCTGAGTATCACCCCGGGCAGTTACAGCACCAGCCCGAGCGGGCAGGTGACTTACACCCTTCATTACAGTAATCCCTCCACCGTGGCCATCACGGGCACTACCTTGTCCAGTGCCTTGCCATCCGGCACCACCTTCCAGAGTTGTAGCGCCAGTTGTACCAATGGTGCCAGTGTCAACTGGACCCTGGGGAGTTTGAGTCCCGGCGCCAGCGGCAGTGTGTCGTATGTGCTCAACGTGGGTTCGGCATATGCCAGCACCTCGTTAACCACCTCGGCCAGCTTGCAGGGCACGGATCCGGCCAGCAATGTGGTATCAACATCGGCGCAAAGCACGCTGTATGTGAATGTCCCGGTAGGATCGATTCCGGCGTTTACCCTGGATAAAACCGCCAATTTAGTGACTATCGCGCCGGGCGGGAACGTCACTTATACCCTCGCGTATGACAACTACGGCGGTGCGGCGGCCAGCAGTACCGTGCTTACCGATACCCTGCCGGCTGGCATGACGTTTGTCAGTTGTAGCGGTGGATGCAGTAATTCAAGTGGAACGGTGACCTGGAATCTGGGCACGGTGGCCGCCGGCGCTTCGGGTTCGGTGACCGTGACGGCTTCAGCGGGTAACCCGTTTACTTCACCCAACCCGGCGGTTAATTCGGCGAATATTGTCTGGAGTGGTGGTGGTCCGGTGACGGCTACGGTGAGTACCGGGGTGACCGGGCAGTCGTGTAGTGCGTATTATTTTCGCAATAGCACCATTACGATTGGAGCAGGAAGCCAGCGAATTGCTAATACAACTGTCCCCACTTCCGGCACCGCAGCGTCTGTTTCAGTTCCTGTTACTACCACTCCTGTGGAAGCCGTACGTTTTTATCAAGACCCGCCGAATAGCAGTGAAACCACGTTTGCCGGAAATCTGACAACGTCTTTTTATATCACTAAACCGAGTGGCCCCCAGTTAAGGATGGATGTTTATGTTTATGACTTTAATCCAGCTATCCCGGGTAGCAATGGCACGTTGCTGGGTAGTGGAAGTTTTACGCAGACCGGTAGTGGAACCAATCAATTATTCTCGTTTGTTACAACCCTCTCGGGCACATTAGCGAAAGAGCATCGTTTGCTCTGGATCTTTAATGCTTACTCAAATAACAACAGTACCTTCGTCCTGAATTTTGATGGCAGCGGCAGTCCGAGTAGAGCTGATTATTGTGTGACACCCCCGGCCAATCTGACGCTGCAAAAAACCGTCAACCTGCCCACGGTGCCCGAAAGCACCACCACAGCGGTGGTGTATAGCCTCAAATACAGCAACGTCGGTGCCTCGTCGGCGACCAATGCGGTGATTGTAGATACGCTGCCCAGCGGTGTTACATTCAC